>NZ_JNKH01000020.1:0-59744 GCF_000701985.1 Butyrivibrio sp. WCE2006
GGCAGTTTTGAAAAAAGGTGAGGGAAGAACTATCAAAGCAGGCGGCGCCTGGGTTTTTGATAATGAGATAAACAGAGTTGAAGGTGATTTTGAGAATGGGGATATCATCGAAGTCCTTGATCATGATGGATATTTTATGGGGTATGGATTTATAAACACTCATTCCAAGATCAGAGTCAGAATGATGTCAAGACGTAAGGAGAACCCTGTAAATGAAGAGCTTATTGAGAAAAGAGTCAGAAACGCATGGGAATACAGAAAAGCTGTCATGAATCCCTGCGTTTATGGCTTTGAAATCAAAGATAATGCGGAAAGCGAAGCTCTTAAAAAGCTTTCATGCAGACTCATATTTGGCGAAGCAGATTTTCTGCCCGGAATAACAATAGACAAATTTTCAGATATCCTTGTAATAGAATCCCTTGCACTTGGCACGGATCGCATGAAAGGACTGATAATAGACACATGTAAAAAGGTGCTTTCAGAGGACGGAGTTGTGATTCGCGGAGTGTTTGAGCGAAGCGATGCCAAGGTTCGTGAGCAGGAAGGCCTTGAAAGAATTAAAGGGTTTATTGGTGAACCTTTTGATACAAAGGTTCTTATAGAGGAAAATGGCGTAAAGTATTACGTTGATGTTGAAAATGGTCAGAAGACCGGATTTTTCCTTGATCAGAAAAATAATAGAAGAGCGATAGCTTCGTTATGTAAAGGTAAGAAGGTGCTTGATTGCTTCACGCATACCGGCTCCTTTGGACTTAATTGTGCGAAGGCAGGAGCTAGCTCGGTACTTGCAGTTGATGCATCGGATCTTGGTTGTGCTCAGGCTGAAGAAAATGCAAAGCTGAATGGCCTGGAGGATATTATCAAATTCAAATGTGCTGATGTATTCGATCTTTTGCCTGAACTTGAAAAGCAGGGCGAGAAATATGATGTAGTGATCCTTGATCCCCCTGCATTTACAAAATCCAGGGCTTCTATAAAGAAGGCAGTCACCGGATATCGTGAGATAAATATCAGAGGAATGAAGCTGGTGAAAAACGGAGGTCTCCTTGCAACATGTTCCTGCTCACATTTCATGGATGAGGAACTGTTTGCAAAAACAATCAAGGAGGCAGCCCGCAGCGCACATAAGCAGCTTAGACAGATCGAATTCAGGCAGCAGGCAGCTGATCATCCGATACTTTGGTCAAATGACGCTTCCTACTATTTGAAGTTCTACATTTTCCAGGTATGTGACGAGATGTGACAACCTGAAAATCCCATGAAAGCTGATGTTAATTAAAAACAGCCACTCTTTACTGTGATATGCAATAAGGAGTGGCTGATTGATTGAGCAGAGTACTTAGCCAGGCTCTACACAATCTTGGTGTGAGCCATATAAGTCCGCTTAGAGTGGCATAGCCGATCTCAGTGGAACCTGCTTAGTAGAGCAAACTGATAGAATTTGATTCATATAACTCGGAATTAGTCTCTTTTCAGTCTGCCGTGTGTCTTAGAATTTTACAACCTTGGGTTCATCAGTGAATGATGAGAAAGTAGCAGTAGCGTTCTTGAAGTAAAGAACCTCTGTGTTATCATCTTCTGCTGAATACATGCCCTGAAGTGAAGGATATGCATCTAACATGTGCTTCTTAGCTTCTACTCTGTCATCGCGAACAAGCTCACCGGCAACACGTACCCACTTGCCTTCTGCAAAGCCGCAGATTTCTACCTTGGGGTTAGCCTGGATCTGCTTGGAAACCTCTTTAACTTTTCCGGTCTGAATATAAAGCTTATCTTCAAAAATATCGACAGTACCAAAAGGACGAACTCTTGGCTGATCACCTTCAACTGTTGCGAGATAATAGGTATTGCACTTCTTTAAAAACTCGTATACTTCCTGCATTTTATGCCTCCTTTAGATTTAGATTGTATAAAATGTATTATAAGACTATAAATACTCAAAGGCAATAAGGCAAAAGTCATAAAAGTTATATAAATTGAAAACAATCTATTGCTGGCATTGACTATTACTGTATAATCAAAATATGATACAGGATATAACACCGAAAATTTATAATAATGAATATAAGAATAAGCTTCCAAAGCCCGGAGATTACTTGTTATCTTTCAGGGGCAGGGAGCTTTTGTGTGCTTTTGGAGAGTATGAAAAAGTAAAATTCCCTAAGGTAGAAGAGCTAGGAATCGATTCTGATAAATTGATATATCTCTTTTCCATCGATGATATCGGGTTTTTTATGTCAAAAAATGAAAATGACATCCAAATTCCTGAAGCGCCGCAAGGCTCAGATATTGAGAAAAAATATCACTATGAAGATATACGGGCCCTGAGAAAAGCCAATCCGGGATATCTGTGTTTTGCAGGAATGACCGCATACCATCTCCATGTCTGGTACAGTGATAACAGATTTTGCGGTAGATGTGGACATAAGACAGAAATCTATGATAAGGAGAGGGCATTAAAGTGCCCTGATTGCGGAAATATTATATATCCCAAGATCTGTCCGGCTGTAATTGTCGGTCTCACCAATGGAGAAAAAATCATGATGACCAGGTATGCCGGAAGAGCATATAAGGGAAATGCGCTCATTGCAGGCTTTTGTGAAATTGGAGAGACGGCAGAGGACACCGTTAGACGAGAGGTTTTTGAGGAGGTAGGATTAAAAGTTAAGAATATCAGGTATTTTGCAAGTCAGCCCTGGGGATTTGATTCTAATCTGCTGATGGGATTTTTCTGTGATCTTGACGGCGAGGGAAAAGTGAATATAGATGAAAATGAGCTTTCCCATGCTGAATGGGTCCATAGAGATGACATAGGAGAAGAGGCAAGGAACCTTAGTCTGACTGCAACAATGATGATGTATTTCAAGGAACACCCGGAGTACTTTAATTAAGCAGATTTTTTGCAAAACATACTTGCAAAGAGAGGGGGCTATATGGACGAGAAGATGAGAATAATCGGAAGACAGATGGGAATAAGAATGGGAATTCTTATGAGCTTTTTTATGGCAATCATCGGCCCGTTGTCAGCGGGACATCTGACAATTCCTGGTTTCATATCCGGCTTTATAATAAGCTCGATAATCAGCATTATCATCGGACTTATTATTCCGGTGGGGAAAGTAACCGGAGCTGTCTGTAAAAAGCTGAAACTTGAAAGAGGTAAGCTGCTGACAAGGATAGTGGAGAGCCTGATTTCCGATATCATTTATACTCCGGTCATGACCCTTGCCATGGTGGCGTTTGCCTACAATATGGCTATGAGACAAAGCGGAGGAATGGCGCAGAACTCATTTTTGCCCATGTTTTTGCATTCATGTATCATTTGCTTTGTGGTTGCCTTTTTCCTGATACTCATTTTCCAACCTCTGTTTATGAAGATGCTTATGAAGAAAAATGGGCTGGAATAAATTGTCTGATTTTCAAGATGATAAAAAATATTACATAAATATTTCGCAAAATTACGAAAACGATAAAAAAGTATTGATTTTTGTAAAAAAATAAATATAATTGTAATATGTAAGGGAACAATAATAGAGGATGGGTGATGACATCATTCCAAAAAAAGATTGGTTACAGGAACTGACGATAAAATTCGTACAATTCTTGTGACCAATTTTATTTTTACTCTTTTTTATTGAATGATTAAGGGATGTTTTATAGATAAACAACAGTGGGATGCTATATAATTGAATTAATGAATGTATTTGTGCGGTTTTTCAGAAATGGTTGGTGGAATATGGAAGATAAACTTAGCATTGAATTAAAAGAAACATACCTTTATGAATACCAATTTGCTGATTGGGAAGAACTCAATGAGGATATTCTCAAAGATGATGATACACCGTCAGAAATTCTGGATATTCTATATGAAGCTAATAAGACGGACTTAAGAGTTCTGAGGGGGATAGCAATACATCGAAAGGCTTCTCCTTCGCTTTTGATGACGCTGGCTAATAATGAAAATGACGCGGTAAGGTGGGGCGTGGCGGAAAACTTAAGTACACCTAAGGAGGTTTTGCGCAAACTGGCAGGTGACAAAAGTGAAGTTATCCGTTACAGAGTTGCGCTTAATCCGAATACGTCGGAAGCCGTGCTCTTAATGTTTCTAACTGATGAGAGCAAAATAGTGCGAAGCGGGGTTGCGGCAAATGAAAATGCTACGGAAGAAATGCTATCAAAACTTTCTCATGATGTGGAGAAGACTGTATGCCTTGCAGTAGCAGAAAACGGAAATACACCTTCTGAAATATTGAGCGCTCTTGCCACTGATGATGACAGGAATGTCAGGGCAGCAGTTGTAACTAATCCAAACGTCAATGAAGAAATACTTATAAGCCTGGCATCAGACGAAAGAACGGCTGTTAGAGAAGCGGTAGCTAAGAATAAGAAGACGCCACCGGATATATTAAAGAAGCTTATTAGAGATAATGAGATAGTTGTAAGAAACGGTGTCGCTGCAAACGAGAGTACCCCGGTGGACCAGCTGATGGAGCTCGCAAATGACCAGAAACAGTCTATTCGTACTGCAGTAGCCGGGAATGCTAATTCATCTGAAGCAATATTAAGGTATCTGTCAGATGATGGCGATGCATACGTGAGAAAAGCTGTTGCAAGTAACCGAAACACCCCTGAGAGAGTTTTAGGAAGACTTTCAAAGGATGATGACTGGAGAGTGTGTGAAAACGTAGCCAAGAATCCTAGCTCACCTCCCGATGTGCTATGGTTTCTTGCCGATTACAGAGATGGTTATGTACGAAAAGCTGTTGCAAGCAATAAGAACGCTCCGCCTGAAGTTCTTGTCAGACTTTCAGAGGATGATGAGTGGCTGGTTCGTGAGAATGTTGCCAAGAACGTTAATGCACCGCCGGAAGCACTTATGAAAATGAGAAATGACGAAGATCTGCGTGTAACAAGGCTGATTGTAAAGAATCCAAATATGACAACGGATGACCTGACCTGCCTTGCTGTATCCAGAAATTTCAGACTGAGATATAAGGCATGTGTTCAACTTCTGAAACGTGCCGGGGAATAGAGCTCTTGTAAAATTTATAAATTTTTTACATTTTGTAATAATATTTCATTCCGTTTACACCATATGGAAGATGTTGTGGGAGGGAGTTTTCAGATAACAAGGTATAGTATCGGTTAAAGGATACGAATTGTATAAAAATATAATAAATTAATACTATTTTTAGAAAAATTCACTTAAGTATTCTTGTAATTATCCGATATAAGATATAGCATAAGACTATAAACATTATTTCATAGTTGGTTTTCAAGTTAGAAAAGGAGAAATGAAATGATTAAGAAAATGAGGGCGAAATTAAATGAAAAGAAGGGCTTCACACTTGCTGAACTCCTTATTGTAGTTGCAATCATAGCAGTACTGGTTGCTATTGCTATTCCGATATTTACAGCACAACTTGAGAGAGCTAGAGAGTCAACTGATGCCGCTAATATTCGTGCTGCTTATGCTGAAGTTATGGCTGAAGCATTAACACAGACTACAGCAGCAGACGTTACTCGTACTGTTACACTTCAGCAACAGCAGGATGGATGGCAGACATCACCGGCTCCAAATCTTGTTGGTAGTGGAATAATTACAGGTACAGGTCATTCTGATGCTACTGTATCAGGAACACCCACAAAAGGTGGAAGCTGCGAGATAGAATACGATTCAGATGCAGGAAGTGTTACAATAACAGTTAGTTAAAAACAAAGATGATCATAATAGTATCTGTTGTTTAGGATATTTTGGTGTGTGATATAAAAGAAAAGGGACTGATACACGTTAATGTGTTCAGTCTCTTTATATTATCAGCGTAGTAATCGCTTTTTACATTAGTAGAGAATATAGTGATTTGAAGTGGTGTTCAAAAGAATGAAACTTAACAACTTCAGTGCACCATTTTCCAATTAACTATTCTTTCAAATCCGGCAATCTAAGCTGTGAAATAGGGACTTTTTGAAATACGCAGCACAAATCCAGCAATATGAGCTGCGAAATAGAGATTTTTCAATATACGCAGCACAAATCCGACAATATGAGCTGCAAAATAGAGGCTTTTCGATATGCACAGCACAAGTCCAACAATAAGAGCTGTGGAATAGAGATTTTTGAAATGCGCAGCACAAATCCAACAATATGAGCTGCGAAATAGAGACTTTTCAATATACGCAGCACAAATCCGACAATATGAGCTGCAAAATAGAGGCTTTTCGATATGCACAGCACAAGTCCAACAATAAGAGCTGTGGAATAGAGATTTTTGAAATGCGCAGCACAAATCCAACAATATGAGCTGCGAAATAGAGACTTTTCAATATACGCAGCACAAATCCGACAATATGAGCTGCAAAATAGAGGCTTTTCGATATGCGCAGCACAAGTCCAGCAATAAGAGCTGCGAAATAGAGGCTTTTCGATATACGCAGCACAAATCCGACAATATGAGCTGCGAAATAGAGGCTTTTCGATATACGCAGCACAAATCCAGCAATCTAAGCTGCGAAATAGGAACTTTCTGAAATACGCAGCCCACTATGCAACCGCAGTATAGCACATTTGTGCCTGCGTATAAGGTGTATGTAATTTGAAAATGGAATACAAGTTTTAATTCTCAATTCAATTAGCTGCGTGATTGATACTAATGCTTTAAAGGTGCTATAATACTGATAATTATATAATTATTATTTCGTCATTTATCGTACTCAGGACATTGCCTATGGACAAGATCAGAAATAGCAAAGGAATAGCCAGAGCAGTGGCAATACTCGCACTAATTGCCGCAGTACTTGTTGCTATTATTGTTTATAGGATTGTACGCATCAATACAGAGAAGCCTTTAGTTGAAATGGATGAGACAATAGTGATTTCTGCAGAGCGTGAAGCACTTGTCAATTATCTTCAGGATGATTCTCTGACAGGGACTGTGGCGGTATTTGATATCGAGAGTAAAAAGTTCATAGAACCGGCAACAGCTAAGCAGACAGTTAAGCCCTATGGGAACTCAAAAGAGCATAAGGGAAAATATCTGTTAATTACATTTGGAGAAGACCATAGTATCTCTTCTAAATGGGTGGCACCGTAATTACTTTAGTTTGACATTTTTATCAGGGGGAAATATGCCAAAGAAGAGGATAGGTGACCTGCTTATTGAGCGAGGCCTAATTACTGAAAAAGAGCTTCAGTTTGCTTTGGATATGCAGAAGCAGACCCATGAAAAGCTAGGTGAAGTTCTGATCAACAACAGAATAGTCACTCCGGAAGACGTAGCAAAAACGCTTGCGGTGCAGATGGAGGTTGACTACATTGACCTGGGAAAGGTGAGCATATCTCAGGATATGGCGAAGCTTGTGCAGAGAAATACTGCAAAGCAAAATCATCTTGTGCCTGTGCAAAAGAGAGGGGATTCGCTATTAGTAGCAATGGACGATCCCTTGAATTACTATGCTCTTGATGAAGTGCGCAAGGCTGTTAATCTTAAGATTGTGCCTCTGATTGCGACGCATGTGGCGGTTGAGAGAGCAATCAATACCCTCTATGGAAATGAAAATGCCAAGCAGGCTATTGCCGATTATAAGAGAGAGCTTGGAACAACTGATAATGATAATGAGCCTTCATTATCTCAGTTTGATTTTGTTATAACTTCTAATTCTATTAGCGGAGATGGGGAAGGTGCGCCCACCATCCGTCTTGTCAACTCGATCATTGAGCGTGCTGTTTCTGAGCGTGCTTCAGATATCCACTTTGAACCAAGAGAACATGATATGGATGTACGCATGCGTATTGACGGTGTGCTCAGAGAAGTACTGAGAGTACCTAAGGATGTAACTGTAGCAGTTATCGCCCGTATTAAAACCATGTCCGGAATGGATGTGGCAGAAAAAAGAATTCCACAGGATGGCAGATTTGCAGTAAGTGTCCTTGGCAAAAGTATCGACATGCGTGTATCCACACTTCCTATTGCCTGGGGCGAAAAGATAGTTTGCCGTCTTCTTGATAAATCCAGCACAGAAATAGATAAAGAAATGCTCGGACTGACTCCTGAGGATATGGAGAAGTACGAAAAGCTTATCCATTATAAAAATGGCGTTATGCTTCTTGTAGGACCTACCGGATCAGGTAAGACCACAACCATGTACGCTATGCTAAACGAATTAAATACAAGGGATGTAAACCTTGTAACCTTAGAGGACCCCATCGAATATAACATTGAGGGAATGAATCAGGTTCAGGTTAATCCCAAGACAAATATGACCTTTGCAAATGGACTTAGAGCAATACTTCGTCAGGACCCGGATATCGTATCAGTAGGTGAGATTCGTGACGGTGAGACAGCAGAGATTGCCTTAAGAGCTGCTCTTACCGGACGCTTTGTAATGAGTACCATCCACACAAATGATGCGGTTGGAGCCATAGACAGATTGATGGATATCGGTATCGAGCCATATCTGATATCGGCTACTTTAAGAGGCGTTATATCACAAAGACTTGTAAGGCGTGTATGTCCTTACTGCGGCGAAGATTATGAGCCCCAAAGGGATGAAGCTGAAAGGCTTGGTATAAAAATTGAACCCGGAACGAAGTTTAAATTCGGAAAGGGGTGCCAGCACTGCTTTAACACCGGATATTCCGGACGAATAGGTGTTTTTGAAATAATGATGATTACACCTGAAGTCAGGGAGCTTATCTATAAGAGAGCAGGCAGAACTGAGATTGAAAAGGCGCTTAAGAAGGAAGGAACAGGTTTTGTATCACTTAGAGAAGCAGGAGCAAAGCTTGTTCTTGCGGGTGTAACCACAACCTATGAAGTAATGAGAGTAGTAAACGAAAGCGACTAAGGTTTATAGATTTATATGAGGGATATGCCATGACGACGATAGATGAACTGGTAGCCAGAGCAAAGTCAGAAGGGGCATCTGATATACATATTATATGCGGACTTCCGCCAAAGTACAGGAAGGGCGGAGACCTTGAAGATATGGAGAGCGAGCCTGTAAGTAAGGAGGAGTGCCTTGATTTGGCAAGAAAACTTGCAGGTTCTGAGGAAGCTTTTAATGAGCTTATGTCAGTAGGAGAGCTTGACGCTGCAGATACGTTTGCAGATAACAGATGCCGTATCCATCTCTTTAAGCAGCAGGGAGTTCCGTCCCTGGCACTTAGAATACTTTCGGAGAGAATCCCGGAGCTTTCAACCTTGGGGCTTCCGCTGGCAGTGCTTGATCTTCCGAAATTACACAAGGGAATTGTACTTGTTACAGGTGAGACAGGCTCAGGTAAATCAACAACCCTGGCAGCAATCCTTGATAACATCAATCATAACTACAGGAGACATATAGTAACTCTTGAAGACCCGGTTGAATATATGTACAAACCGGATTTATGTGCAATCAATCAAAGAGAAGTAGGCAAGGATACTCAAAGTTTTGCCATGGGACTCAGGGCATCGCTCCGTGAAGATCCCAACGTAATTCTCATTGGTGAAATGCGAGACAGAGACACAATAGAAACTGCCATAACGGCAGCAGAGACAGGACATCTTGTTTTTGGAACCCTGCATACAGGAAGCGCAGCTGATTCCATAGACCGTATGGTGCAGGTATTTCCTGAAGCGGCGCAGCAGCAGATAAGGCTGCAGCTTTCCATGGTATTACAGGCGGTGCTTACGCAGCAGCTCATTCAGAAAAAGGGCGGAGGCAGAGCACTCGCATCAGAATACATGATAGTCACTGATGCTATAAGGAATCTCATCAGAACAGGAAATACACCTCAGATAGCTAATGCAGTCGCAACAAGTGCAGAGCTTGGGGGACAGACAATGGATCAGTCCATAGTAATGCTTGTGAGAAAGGGGCTTATCACAAGGGAAAACGCACTTCATTATGCTGTAAATAAAGACTTTGTAACCAGAAATATGAATTAAAGTCAGAGGGGAATTATGAACAGCTACAAGTATACAGCGCTTACAACTTCAGGCGATAAAGTAGAGGGAATGCTGGAGGCGATTGACCAGCTTGAAGCTACAGCCAAGATAAGACAACAATATAACGTGGTTCTCTCAATTAAGGAGATACACGGGAGCAGTGCCGAACTTCCGGATATTCTGGGGGCTGAAATCGGTGGAAAAAAGCTTGATCCAAAAGCTTTTACTCTCATGTGCAGCCAGTTTGCGACTATCCTCTCTGCAGGTATACCTATATCCAGAGCAGTTAAACTCATAAGAGATAAAACCACAAACAAGACTCTGAAAAATATGCTGACCAAGGTATTTGCGGATGTTGAAGCAGGACGATCACTATCAGCAGCATTTAATGAGCATGGCGGCGGAACGCTTCCCGCAACTTTCTGCGAAACCTTAAGAGCAGGGGAAGAAGCCGGTGATCTTGCCAACTCATTTGATTCTATTTACAAACACTTTGACAAGCAGACCAAGATGGGTGCCAAGGTCAGAAGTGCCATGGGCTATCCTTTGTTCGTATTATTTGTAGCGGTTGTGGTTGTAATTGTCCTCATGGTAAAGGTTGTACCTACATTTACGGCTATCTTTGAGGAAATCGGAAGTGAACTTCCGCTCATTACAAGAATGCTTATTGGGATATCCAACTTTTTCAGCAAATATATTCTAGTGATTGTCTTCGTATTTGCGGTACTTGTAGTGGCATATCTTTTGTATAAAAGAACACCAAAGGGAGCAAGAAAACTTGCTGAGATCCAGTTAAAGCTTCCGGTTCTTGGAAATATTGCAGAGCTTAACGCGGCAAGTCTTTTTGCCAACACAATGGCTACCATGATAGGTTCGGGACTTCCTGTAACGAAAGCTGTAAGCATAACCTCAAAGGTTATGACAAATGAAGTTTATAAGGAAGAAATTGCCGCAATGGTGGGCAAGATTGAGGAAGGTAAGACAGTAGTAGATACCATGCGTGATATTGAAGTCATGCCGGATATACTGACAGATATGGTAGGCGTGGGTGAAGAAACCGGTGAGATGAAGCACACCATGGACGTTGTAGCAAAGTATTATGACAGTGAACTTGAACAGGCTGTAGCAAAAGCAATAGCAATGCTGGAGCCGGCGCTTCTAATATTCATAGCGGTTATTGCGGGATTTATAGTAATAGCAATTTACATGGCTATGTTTACCATGTATCAGGGGATGTGATTTGGCAGAGTTTATTTATTACATTGTATGCATATCTCTATTCGGACTTGTTTTTGGATCCTTTTTAAACTGCATGGCTATGCGGATTGTCAGGAAAGAGGATTTCGTAAAAGGAAGAAGTCACTGTATGGAATGCGGGCATGAGCTATCAGCAGCTGATCTTATACCGGTTTTCAGTTACGTGTTCAGCCGCGGAAAGTGCAGATACTGCGGAAAGAAGATTTCAATAAGATATCCTCTTGCAGAGCTGACCTTCATGCTACTGTCGATAATCCTGTTTCTCCATACGGGGACTGACTGGATAACCTTTTTCAAGGAATGGATTCTGACAGGATGCCTGTTTGCCATAGCTTTAACTGACCTTGAATCCTATGAAATACCGGACATGCTGCTTATAGTATCACTTATCAGCTGGATATGCTTTTCGGTACTGGAATTCATACTTGGAATAAGCAGTATAAAGTTCATTATACAAAGTATCCTTACAGGACTGCTTTTTGGAGCGGCGATACTGATAATAAGTCTTGTAATGGACAAACTACTAAAAAAGGACAGTCTTGGAGGCGGAGATATTAAACTATTTGCACTTCTTGGAGTATATCTGGGATTTGCTAAAACCTACGAACTTATAATTTTGTCCTGCATTTTGGGACTGATATTTGCATTTTTAAGAAAAAAAATAGATAAATCGGCATCACAGGAATTTCCACTTGGTCCTGCGATTGCTGCTTCAGCTTATATTTTACTTATTGTAGGAGACGCCGTAACAGCCTGGTATTTGACGCTGCTATGAGAGGGGTAAACTGATGGCAAAGAATCAGGGCATATTAGGAATAAGTGTTTCACATGGAAGACTTGCGCTGACCTTGATGAAGGGCGGCGTGGTACGCAAGTCTTACTGGGAAGAAATACCCACAAACGTAGTTGAGGGTAATAGAATCCTGTCACAGAACCTTTTTGCTGAATTCCTCAGGGAACAGATGAAGGACAAGGGAATAAAGTGCAAAAACGCAGCTTACGTTATAGCAGATAGCGACATTTTTGTGCGAAAGATTTCCATGCCCTTAATTGATGATGAGCAGCTTCGTTACAATATACCCTTTGAGTTCAGAGACTTTATTCAGGGAGAGCTTAATCAGTACGTATTTGATTATGTAAAAAGACAGAGCGATGAAGATGAGGCTTCAACTATAAATCTTCTGGCTTATGCGGTTCCCCTTGAACTTTTGACAACTATTCGTGAGACTTTGAGGCTGGTGGGATTAAAGCTTATAAAGGCGCTGCCTGAGACATCTGTTTATGAGACTCTTCTTAGTACTTTGGGAGATGAAGAAGAAGTAAAAAAGGAAAGATGTTTCATGGATATCGGCCGCCGTGCCATCAGAATGATGATATTCAAAAACGGAGAGTTTAAGCTTTCACACATGATCGATATCGGTGAGGATCATGTTATACAGGCTCTTGCAGATGAGCTGAATGTAGATACTCATCTTGCACTTACTTATCTAAGAAATGGCTACAACGAATGTGACAGGCTCCCTGCCGCGATAAATGCCTACAAGGATATTTCCATAGAAGTTTTAAAGGGACTGAATTTCTATGAAATGTCCGATATGACTTCAAGACTTAAGGATATGGTTCTCTGCGGAACAGGTGCCATGACAGAGCCTCTGGTTGAGATATTAAAAGAGCGAGTTGATAAAAACGTTCAGACAATGGACGAGCTGTTTCCTAAATACAATCAGAGAAAGGAAATAAATGTTACTTACGGATCTGTAGGAATTATCCTGAGCGATGCCGTAGGTGTTACCACAAAGAATAATCTCGCTGTTGCGGGTGTTAAGAAAAGAACTAATATATGGATCATAATTGCTTCAGTAGTCGCTGCGATTGCTGTGCTGGCTGTAATTGGTAAGTTCACTTTCCTTGACAGAGTGGGTGTACTTATAGCTGAGAGATATAAAGCCCAGCTCATCCAGGATCAGATAGATTCGATAAGCTCACTTATAGAGGGTGCCGGGGATCTCAAAAATGAGTATTACCACTACACCTGGGATACCATGAACGAAGAGGAACGAGGGAGGATTAGCCGCCTTGATGCCGCAAAACTCGTGGATCTTATTGGAAAACAGGGTATGAAGGTCACATACATGGACCTTGTAAAGGGTGCGATGACAATTGATCTTACTGCTAAAAATCTGGAGGATGTAAGTAAGCTTACGTTACAACTAAATGAGCAGGATATAGTTGAGAGCTGTTCTGTAGTATCAGCCAAGACCATAGAGGATGATGAAAAAACGGAGGAAGTTGAGTCGGGGGTAAATGCTGAGATTAAAGTATATTTGATTACGAAGTCTTCTGAAGAGGAGTGATAACGTGAACATACTAAACAGGGCTTTTACTAAAAATGAAAAAATACTTTTGGTCATTCTTCTGCTTGTCATAATCGGAGCAGGGTATTATCTGTTTGTCTCGACTCCTATTGAGCAGTCTATAGAAGCAGCAAGGCAGGAGCAGAATTCTCTGAATGTAGAGCTGCAGGCTACTCAGAATAAGATAAAAAGCATGGAAGCTATGTCCGATGACATAAATACCAATAAGAAGGCGGAGCTTAGCTACCTGCCAAGCTACAACGCAGGAAAGAAGGAGCTTGATTTCCTTCACGATACTCTGAATAAGACCATGGATTACTCAGTAAGGTTTACAGACATTACAAGAGAGGGCGATCTTATCAGACGTATGTGGGAGATGACCTTCACTGTACGAAACTACTCAGAAGCAGAGAAAATCATTAAGGAACTTGAGGAAAGTGAGAACAGATGTCTCATAGAGGACATGGTTGTAACTCCATATAAGCTCAAAACAAACCTAAATGACAATGAAGTAACAGTAAAGCTCACCGGAGCATTTTATGAAACAATGCATGATGGCGTTCCGGATAAAGAGCTTCCCGAGGACTCTCTTAAGGACAACACATGAAGCATTTTCTAAATGAAAAAGCGATTTTGAAAAAACTTAATAACCACGGTGCTTCTATGGTAGTGGCGCTGGTTGTTTTCATAGTCTGCTCTTTTGTTGCTCTTGCAATAGTAAATTCAGCAATATTGAACGCTCAGAGAACAATGGCTGAAAAAAGGGAAGAGATAGCATATGCTGCAACCACTAAGGCAATGGACCTTATAAGAGAGTGCATAGAAGATGATGCAACCTACAGATATGAAGAAGGTGTAAGCATTGCTGATCCTACGGATACACAGGAACAAAAGGTAAAAGGTTTTGATAACAAGCTTGGAACTACTGTAAAGGCTATGGCTGAGTCAGTTGCTTCAGGGGGAGCTGCAACAGATCGTACAATAACCTTTGTTAGCGATGGAGTAGAGGATAAACTTAAGGGAACAGTTAAAGGGAAAATAGCAATGGCTTCGGATTATACGATAACCATTGACGTATATATAAAGGGGAGTAATGGTTCTTCACTTGCTAATTATCCACTTACTTTGATAATACCGGGATCATCACAGATAGTTAATGAAGATAAACTTGGAACAAAAACAAACACCGGAAGCTATGATTCAAAAGAAATTACTTACATTTCCTGGTCTAAGAAAGGAATGTATGTGATAAGCAAAAAGAGGGATGCATAAGGGTTTTAGGGTGTTATGAGAGTTATAGAAAGACTAAGGGAAAAACTAAATAATCATCTTGGCGAGTCTCTTGGTGAAACTCTTGTGGCGCTATTGATCGCCGCTCTTGCACTTACTATGCTGCCGGGGGCAATGGCTGCTGCAACCAGGGCAGATCTGGCGGCAAAGAAAGAATCCGTATACTATGAGGATTCCGGCAATGGTGCAGGATATGACAATGGGGTTACTGTTTCTGGTTTTACTATAGACCAATAAAAAACACGGAATGAAAATTATAAGAAGATTGACTGATGAATTGCATAGGAAGCTAAAAAGTGCAGGCAGTAAGGGCTTTTCAATCGCTGAAATGTTGTTCGCCGTGTTGATACTGCTTCTGGCTTCGCAGCTAATAGCGGAGTCCATGAGGCTGGCGGCGGCACATTACATTGATTATACGAACCATGCACATGCACAGATGATAATGTCTACGCTCTCCGATTTTGTAAGGTCTGAGATCACAACTGCCAGTGAAATAGATGATTCTACGGGGGATATCACTTTCATTGACGGCAGCGGACTTATAGGCGGACGATGCAAAATCGTGGATGGGACTTCTATTTATCTCGAGAGTTTAAATAATTCGGATAAAAAGTATTATCCAATCGTGGGAATTGAAGGTGGAAGTCCAAACGATGGAACTGAAGGTGGAAGTCCACACGATTATGCAGAGAAATTGGAGATAGATGCAGTATTTGAAAAAAGTGAAGAACCTACAAAACAAGATCCTAACTGGACGTTTGAACTCAGTATAGAGGTATTTGATAAAAAGGGTAATTCACTGGCAAAGGGTAAGTATGAGATTACTGTACCCGGTGAAGTAAAACAATGATTTTCTTAGGGATTTGCTCAAAATTTTAAGACTTGGGAGATGAGGGGTATGATTAAAGTGAATACTATGGGGACTTCTAGAAAAGGTCGTAATAAAGCTATATCCGGCTTTACTCTTGCAGAGATTCTGATTGCACTTGGAATTCTCCTGATTTTGATGGCTGTCGGTGTTATTGCCGGCACAAGAATAATAAGAAATACGAGACAGTCTCACCTTGATAAAAGAGCTGAGGCTGTTTACTATGCTGCTCAGAGCCGGATGATGGAGCTCTTTGTAACTCAGGAAAAAGTTGAAGAAGAGATTACCAAGGATGGAAAGACTGTAACAGTATCAGTTGTGGATGAGCTGTATAACGGAAATAAATTTGATTATAACGGTAAAGAGCTTGGTTATGTTACTTCTGATGATTCCGGAAGTATTGTTTTCAAGGATAATACCCTTAGCTCTGAAGTTGGCGGATCCAATGTAATTATTGAGTATGATCCCATAAGTCTTGATGTATATGCTGTAATTCTAAGCGATACCCCGGATAAAGGTGGAACATCCCTTGCAGGTCTTACAGGCCAGGGAAGCGGTGCGCCTGTAAGAGGAACTGCTCAGGATAGAATAGACGCATACAAGGGGTATGTAGGTTATTATGCTGAGGGTGATAATGGTGCTCTTGGTGCTAAGTCTGATAGCGGATTATCTGCAGGTGCATGGATCGTAAACGGAAGAGATCTTCTAGGTATAGTAAAGATCACTGTTGATAAGGAGACAAAGGATCTTTTAACAAACCTTACCTACAAACTTACGGTGAGTGGTCCTAAGACAGGAACCGGAGAAAACGAGACATACACAGAACTTAACATTACAGGAAGAGAGATTGTATGGCAGAACTATCAGGGCGGACCTGATAACAATTACCTTAACATGACAGGAGCTGGAGCGGGGTCAGGTCAGAGGCATACTGTTAATGATGGAAGTCTTCAGGCAAACTGGTTTGGCGATGTTTCAAACTCAGCGGATACCTATGGACTTATTGGATATATAAAACTGGATTCGCTTGATAAGGATTATAGATTAAGTGATCTTCTTGCTGAAGGAATTCCCGTAGAAGGCCATGGAGGCGAGATTAAGCCCGGACAGGATATCAGTATATCCATAAAAGTATGGGATTCTGATTCTGCTAATGGACTCTCACAGCAGACCAGAAGTGCAAGTGCTGTTTCAAATACAGAAAACAGCTTATTCGGCGACTTTGATTATAAGAATAATTACAGCGTTGCTGAGATTATTTACCCCAGACACTTACAGAATCTTGATTTTGATTATGCAAAAGCAACGGCAGCAGCTGCAGACGGCGGTTCAGCCAGCACTAAGATAGCAGCAGTTCTTGCAGAGGATATAAACTGGTCCGAGGATGCTAACAAATATAATGGCAATGTCAGAAACTTTACTCCGATATCCAATAATGAACTCAAGTCATTCACAGGAGAAAGAATTGAGCTTAATACAAATTCACCATATATTGATCAGCTGGCAGGAATCGTGATCAGCTCTGCTGACAGTGTTACAGCTGTTGATCCTCAGGCAGGAAATGATGCAGAAGAGGCATCCGGTAATCTGTTCCATGTGATAGAAGGCATCAAGGTAGATACTGAAGATTCATATGCCCTTGTGGGAACTAACAGAAATATCGGACTCTTTGGGAATCAGCCTGATATCACCATAGCAAATCTGGTTCTTAGAAACTTTGAACTTAAAAACAATGAAGTTAACCAGGCTACGGGTATGCTTGCAGGAAAACTTACAGGCACTTCAGTGGTTAAGAATGTATTTGCCTATAATAAGAAAGAAGATGCAGTAAGTAAGAGTATAACCGGATCAGACAGTACAGGCGGACTAATCGGTGAAATAGAAGGCGGCGCCATAGATGGCTGCGTAGTAAAAAATCTTCTGGTTACTTCAAATGGAAACACAGGTGGTTTTGCAGGAAAAATAAAGAGCTGTGAAGTAAATAATGTCCTTGTATTTGGCGAAGATAAATTTGACAACTACATAGGTTCTCAGAGTAACAGTAGTGCTTACGCAGGCGGTTTTGCGGGCTCATTGGAGGCAGGAACTGTCAAGGGATCCGTAGTCAGAAATGTTAAGGTTAATTCTGCAGGCGGAGCAGGCAGCTTTGCCGGAAGTATGAATGGATGTGAAATATCAGATGCTTTGTCTTATAACGAGGCGCAGTTTGACAACGATATTATCATCCAGGGATCAGGTAATGTTGGCGGATTTATCGGCGCTACTGAAGGCGGAAGTATAACCGGATGCGGAACAGCCATGTATGTGGAAGGCGGTACGGCAGCAGGTGGATTCATCGGCGCTTCAAATGGAACAACGATAAATAAATGCTATGCAGGCGGTCATACCATAGATGGAGGAAAATACAGCAGCGTTGAGGATCATGCAACTCCGGGAAGAATAAATGTTGTTTCCACCGGTGCAGCAGGAGGATTTATCGGATCATCCACAGGAAGTACAGTATCTAACAGTTACTCAACCTGCTCTGCAAAGGGAGCCACAAGAGGTGGATTTATTGGCACTTCCGCAGGTGGAAATGCTACTAATTGTTATGCAACAGGAATGGTGATATTTGAAGGGGAAACATCTGCCCAGGCGGGAGGCTTTATCGGAAGCGGATCCATATCACCTTCTAACGATTACTATTTCGAGATCATAAATAAAGCAGATGATAAGTATGTTCTCGGTATTGGTGGCACTGATGAAAATCCCGATGGAATAAAGGCAATAGACAGTATAAAGGAAGCAGATGGTATAGAGGACAGATCTGCATATACCTACAATAACAGCGTAATGGTAGCCGGAAATCAATTCCAGGGCAGAGAGGAACTGACCAAAAAGTATGATGAAGGATTACCTGCTCAATATCCCATGAAATTCGCTTATGAACTCGCGAATGAGAGCTATGATCCTACCCAGCCCACGGACTACTTATTCTTTGCCTATGAGCATCACGGAGACTGGCCAAGACCGGAAACTAACATAATAAACAATGCAAGTAACAATTTAGGTGCGTTTAATAAAAAGGGCAGCTTTGAAAGCTTTTCACCTTTTGAAGTAATAAAGGCTATGGCAAGTAGCCTTGGAAATAATGAGTACATAAGAGCGCTTGCTGAAGCGGTTATTACAGATCCTATTACTACAGATAGCACTGCACCGGATGAAAGTAATGCAGCGGTAGCAGAGAGCAGCCAGGAAGAACCTGCACAGGCAAATGATGATTCAGCAGCTGCAGCAGCAACAGAGAATGCGGAAGCAGCAGACAGCAGCGAATCAGGGGAAAGTGCAGCTCCTGAAGAAAATGCTACATCAGGTGAAACTGCTCCGGCTGAAGAAACTTCAGAAAGCGGCGAGAGTACAGAAGCTTCGGAGAACAATGAGAGTAACCAGCCTTCTGATGATGCAGGCGAACAGAATTCAAATACTAGCGAAAATCCTGAAAGCGCAGAAGCAGTAGATAACAATACTGAAGAAACAGGGGATACCACAAAGGAACAGGAGAATGCCGGAACAGATAATTCTTCTAATGAAAGTGAAGGCAAAAACAATGCTGCTGCATCAGGGGAACAGACTGAAATAAATGAGCCTCAGCAGGATACAAACTCTGATGTAAAAACCGAAGAAAAAACAGTATCTGAAGGAGATGAAAAGACTCCTGCAGAAAACACTCCTGCTCAGAACAACAAAGAGAGCGACATAGAAAAGAAACAAAAAGAAGCTATAGAGGAGGCAGAGAAGAATCTTAAGGAGATGGAGGAGGAAAATCCTGAAGAAGCTGAGAGCCTCGAAGAATTCTCCTTAACAGATGAAGAGCATGGAATAACAATATATTATAACGCCGATGCCGATATCCCTGAAGGTGCAGAGATAAGGCTTGTTGATATTGCCAGTGATAGCGAAGATTACGATTATGATAAGCTTACTTCTGATGCTGCGGAGGCACTGGAACTTGTGCCTGAAGAAATCGCAAGCTTTAAGGCTATCGATATTTCAATTGTCTATGACGGCGAAGAAATACAGCCCAAAGCGCCTGTCCGTGTTGAGATCAAGGCAGAGAAGCTCTACGAAAACAATGAACTGTATGTGGATGATGTGATTTCTGCAGTCCATATGAAAGAAGATGAGCCTCAGGTAATAGAGACAACAGTAACAAATGAAAAAGAGGAAGAAGAACAAGGAGAAGAACAGAAAGAAGAGGTAACTACTGTCAATGAAGCTGCTGAAACAGTCAGCTTTGATGCTGATGGTTTCTCTGTCTATGTCCTTGTTCAGCCTGTAATGCAGAAGCAGGTAAAGGCATCTGACGGAAACGTTTATGAGATTACTGTTGACTATGATAATGCTTCAGGAATTCCTGCCGGAGCAGAGCTTATAGTTAATGAAATTCTTCAGGATTCTGATGATTACAAGGGATATATGGATGAATGTATGGGTGAACTTGATTCTTCTGATGAAGAAATATGGTTCGCGCGAGCTTTTGATATATACTTCTTCAATCCGGAAACAGAAGAACACTATCAGCCAAGTAAAGACGTTTCTGTTTCAATCAAACTTATGCAGGATGATGTGAATGCGGATAGAGAGATGTCTGTTGTTCACTTTGGAGACAGTACAGAGATCGTTGACTGTGCAGTTGATGAAGAAGCTGTAACCTTTGGTGCAGACAGCTTTTCCGTTTATGTAATCATCGGCCACGTTGGAGATGGAGAAGTTAAAACTCCCCGTGTTGAATTCCATTTCTTAGATGGTGAAACAACGAATATAGGAAGTGGGCTTTTCAGTGCAGCTCCGTACTCATTCGCTAACAAAGCGGGAACACTTCAGACAACTGAAATCATCAAAAATGGAGAGACGCTTGAGAGCGTTAAGAATCCTCCAAACAAAACTATTGAGGTTAATGGAAAATCTGTTGAACAGTACTTCTTTGGATGGTATGTTGTCAATTTTGATTCTTCAGATAACGGTCAGGTAAGATATACATGGACTGATGATCCTGATCAGATTTTGTTTGATAAGCCGATTTCCATTACTCCGCCAACAAATGGAAGAGTTGGAGAAAATATCACATGGACAATGAACGGAGTCTCAGGTACAGGTGTGCTTGAGGATGATGGATGCTGTCATGTTTATCTTGCTCCTGTATATGAAGATTATTACTTTATCAACTTCCATATTGGAACTAAGGAGGATTCGACTCTTAGAAACAGTATTCAGCTTAGAAGACTTGTCGTTCTTGGAAACGATGAAAGCGTAACGGTTCATATAGGTGATGTAAAGGCATCAAGTACTGATTCTACCAGAAAGGTATTTGCAGGATGGGAAACAGCTACGCCGACTTATGAAACAAAGGATTGCTATTATTCCGTAGATGCAACTACAGGTGAAGAGGTCAACAGCCCCGGAAGCACCAGTGGATATTTCGTTACTTTCAATAAATCTGATTTTATAGATGAGCGTATTGATCTATACCCTGTTTTTGCTGAGGCAAGATGGATTAACTTCAACACCGGTAAGAGCGGTAACAACGCCAAGTACATACCTGCGCAGTACATACTTACAAGTGACTCGGAAAACAGTTATTATATTTCCTCACTTCCCGGAAACACTGAAGCTGTCAGAAGCGGATATGATTTCATGGGATGGTATGCTGATGCGACACTGGATAATGAAGGTAATATTACTAACCTCGCTAACGGTGCGGTGAAGATCGCAAATGCAGACGGATCGCTGGTAAATAACTATACAAAATATGATACAGACGGGACTACGGTTCTGTATAAGATAGTTGACGGAAAACTCTATCTGTACAAAGAACTCGACTCCCTTACTCTGTATGCGTTGTGGCAGGAGTATGCTGATACAACATATAAAGTTATTATCTGGAAGCAGAAAATAACTGATAGTAAAACTGCGACTGCTGATCAGAAGACCTATGATTATCAGGATTCATTCTTAAATATTCCCGGCAGGTCTTCCAGCACATTGGATCAGCTCGATATAGCTGCTTATAAAGCATACACCTATACCGGTTTCCACTATGCAAGATGTGATATGAGCACAAGCAGGCTTGCCAGTGACGGAACCTCAGTTGTTAACGTGTATTATGACCGTGATCTGATGACCATAAACTTTGTTAACATACCTGGTGGAACAACAAATTATACATATAGTGAGACAACTGCGCAGACAGGAAATAATCTGTATGGATATGTGGATGGAGAATATGTTCCGTTAACATATACCTCAGTTTATGTGTTTACTATTCCGTACAATTATATCTTGTATACCGGAACACCGGCAGAGGGAGACGCTAGTCATTATGGTATCTATAATAATGAATACGTACAGATATATTATTCAAATGGAAACTGGTATAGATCAAGATCTTGGTGGGGAACCTACTCAAATCCATACAACGGTGCTGTGTATTCTCGTGAAAATGGATCGGTTTATACAGGAACGCGCTATATAAGGAACGGAAATAACTATACTCCAACCACCAGCACTAATGGTACACAGTATGCAAATATAAATGGTGTATATATACAACTTACAAGGACTAATGGTTATGAATACAGATATATAGACGCTAATAATAATGAACAAATCTATGAAGGAAGGAGATATACAAGAACAAGTGTAACAAGTTTGCAATGGACAGGATTATATGGACAGACTTTTGCTCAGAACGGATATAGCTGGGATACAGTTTCTATGTATTCCTGGAATGAGAGTAGTAGCGGCAGCGGAACAGGACAAACCATGCTATATGCCTTTACTCAGACCAGTAATCCATATAATCTGTATTATCGGGGAGATGCAGGAACAAGGGCTATCTATCATTACAGACAGCAGCTGGATGGATCATATACTCAGGATGACAGAGAGACAGCTTTATATTCTGGAACTTCAAGCCAGGTTAACTTCAATTTCACAAACAAATTTGATGGATTTACTGTAAAATCGTACTCTACAACGGCTGAAGGATTTGTGACTTCTGGAGGAACACATAATATCTCGGTCGGAAGTAGTGCAAGTCTTAATACACCATTTTACGTTTATCACACAAGAAATAGTTATACGTTAACGATGAACGTAAATTATCCAAATGATGTAAGTCTGACATTCCCTTCGGGACCAAGTACCGATAAGGAATACACAGTACTGTTTGGAGATAACTTTAGCAGATTCTCCAGTAATGGTCCTGATTACTTTGAGCCAAATATTCCTGAGAATTACACATTTGACGGGTGGTTTGAAGATAAGACAGGAACAAAACCATTTAACTTTAACCAGACTATGCCTTCTGCTAATAAGATTATCTATGCTAAGTGGTCTCCTTTAAGATATAGAATTATGATTGATCCTAATGGTGGTGAGATTGACCACGTGGATCATGGAATCTATCAGAATGGTGGATATCAGGGATATGAACAGATTCGTCCGTTCCGAAATAATGGTAGTGGATATAATCGAAGTCAGGCTACTTATGTTAATGCTACTTATGGAACTGTGATCAGCGAGTATGATCTACACAGAAATTATGTTCCTATAAGTGATGCTGCAGCTGCGACATATACAGGCACAATCTATTATTATCTGAATACGCAGTATAACGAAAATGATGGTAGCGGACTACCCAGTGATCTTCGAAATGCTTTGTATATTACTGAACCTGAAATAGATGAGTACTATAACTTCTATTATGACTGGACAACAGCCAATGTTGAGGGAGGCTATATTACAGGTACTACTGTTTTAGGTAAGGAAGCTTGGAAGAGTATATATGTTTCATCTCAGAAGTATAGAGAAAAATATCCGGGTGAAAATTATCAGTTCCTGGGATGGTATAAACTTGATTCTCAGGGAAATCCAGGAAACATGCCCTATGATTTCACGCAGCCTGTCAGAGAGCCGTTTACAATCAAAGGATTCTGGAGACTGGACGGAGGATATTCTGTCGAATATAATCCTCAATTCAATGCTCAGGATGGAGAATCAACTGTAAGTATAAATGGTGAGCTTACACAGTGGAGAGATCCTGCAGTAACAGATTCCAATTATGCAGATGGTGCTGAGACAGAGATTTTACAACAACCAACAGGAATAACTGCAAATGGACAAGAAAGTGAAGATTATATTTTCAGAGGATGGAGACTTGTAAGCAGAACTGTAGATGGACAAGGTAATGAAGTATTTACTCCTCTTGAGAATAATGTGTACTATGATCCCGGTGATGAATTCATAATCAAGGCAGAATATGCAGATAGCCAGGGAAAGATTTATATGCAGGCATATTATGAACAAAGGGATGCCTCTTATAGAAGACCTCATATTGCGAATCTGACACTTGATGCCAACACAGGATTTATTACACTTGATGGAACGAATGAACTTACCACCAATACTGATCTTAGTGATACATGGGAGGGAGTAGGAAATGTTTCAGCCACAGTTTCTACACCGACCGGAGATACTGAGTTCATAGAATTTGGTGATATACAGTCAAATGCAGAGATTCATCTTCATAGATATGCGACAAATCTCCAGACGGATGCAGCAGGAAATAATCTTACTGACTCTAAGAACTATTTTGCCCATGAAAATGGATATTTGCTGCTGGGATTTGATGATAGCAGTGACGAAGGAGATTATATAGCAACTTATCCTGCAGATGCATTGATCACAGTACAGAGGACTGATGCAAAAACAATCTATGCTGTATGGGAGCCACTTGTTTATCTTAACTTTGTAAACAATACAAATAAGGGAGATGTAACATTTGGTCTTAGCTCTACAGATAGTACAGCATTACAGGTTTTAAATGTTAAAAACGGTATATACGACCGCACTCCGATAGCTAATCTCAATAATATTACTGTTGCAGAAGGTGAAACATTAAAACTTGCTATTCCATATGGCGCAGGGAAAAACATAAAAATCAGCGGAATAAATACTCTGGGTCGAGGAACAATGCTTTGGTGGGAGAGCGATGCTGCTAACAATCCATCAGAAGGATTTGTTGAAAACGGTGAAGAATTTGAATTTACAGAAACTCCGATAGTAGATGCTACAGGTATAACAGTAACGTTTACATCCAAGCAGCATGATAGAACGATAGTACTTCATGATAATTATGGAGATGATGAAACACATGAGCTTTATCTTGCTAATGATGAAGTAAGTACGATTCTGCCAACAACAAATACAAGACTTGGTTATCAGTTTAAGGGCTGGGCCAGAACCAATAATGCAACGACACCGGATTACTCATCAGCTAATAACTATACGATTAGCGATCTGGATGCATTTTTCGGAACAGAGATAATTAAGGATTTGTATGCTGTTTGGGAAGCTCGTGCAGAAGCATCGACCGTATATGCATACAAGGAAGTAATTGTTCCCGGAGATTTAACTAAAAAATTTAAATTTACTGTTTCGTTTTCCGGAATGTGTAAACCAACTAATGGTGGTAATTATCTATCTGTAAGTGGCGAAAATATAACGAAACCTTCCAGTACGAATACACCAAATTGTACTGTGCAGATGCTTCTTAAAAGTGGAGAATATCTAAAAATATTCTCAGAGAAGTTTGTCGGACAATATCGTCAGGGAGGTAATGCTGGAAGACGTCCGTATCTCAGATCAACTGTTACAAAATATAATGAGAATGATGTTCAAGTAGGAGAGTCTGAAGTACTTTATTGGGAGGGTACTAGTAATGTAGAAGTAAATTATAATACTCCCGGTGTGGACTATATTGTTGAGGAAGCTGACTATACTCAGGACTACTACGATACCTCTGTTGCTGTAGCTGCTGAGATAACTCAAGGGTCAATAACACCATCATCAACTAGCAGGACGATAACATGGCGTGACTCCGATGCGGGTGGTACAGCCATCTTCACAAATGAGAGACAGACAGTTGATGTTAAGGTTGAAAAGGAGCTTGTAACTGAAAGTGAAAGCCCTGTATTAACTAATTTCAATTTCCATGCATCATATATAGTTCGTGATGAAGTGAACAACGATGAAGTGAACAACGATGAAGTGAGCAACGACGAGGCTGAGTATAATCTTGACGACTTTACAGTAACAAGCGGGTCATATACCTACATCAGAAAAGTGCCTGTGGGCGTAGATCTTGTTATAAAAGAGGAAGAGGATGCAGAGGATATATATGAAACAGAAGTAACAGCAAGCTCATTAACAGCGACAATTGATGGAACTTTTGATGAGACAGAAAACTCATTTACATTCAAAGTGCCTAAACAGGATGAGCTAACAGTTAAGTTTAAGAATACTCTTAAATCCTACAAGGTTACCTTCTACAAGGTAGATGGAAATGAGGAACCCGGAGTAGAGGCATTCTTTACACTTTCACACGATAGCAGTGTACTTGGAACCTTGTTGTATCCTAATCAGACAACGGGTGTATTTTATCCAAGACCCAATATGCTTAATACCAAGATGTATGTAGGTGAGTACAAGCTTACAGAGACCTGGGTAGAGTCGGGATTCATGAAGCTTGAAGATGACATTACTATTACCATATCAGGTGATGATGATGGCAAGATCACCTCTGACGACAGAGTACATGTAAAGGTAAAAGAAGAGCGTGTAAACGGAGAAAAGGAATTCAAGGTATACATCATTAACTCCAACGGAGCAGAGATAGACTTTAAGAAAATCGATGCTTTCGGAAATGTGATTAAAAATGAAGGAGAAGCAACTGAAGCATGGTTTGCTTTGTACGAGACTTTTGATGATGCTTTGAATGCTGTCGTGACAGATACTGAAGCGGGTACTACTTTCGATGATACTGATGATAAAATTGCAACTTTGACAATTACAACAGGAACCGGCTCAAATGAAGTAAAGGAGCAGAAACCATATGCTACTCAGGATGACGAGGGTGAGGTTAAATTCGAGATTCCTGCAGGAACATATTTCATGAAGGAGGTTAAGGCTCCTGAGGGATATACTTTCGATAATACAGAGCATGCGGACTATGGTGTCGAAGTTGAAAATGATGAGCAAAAGCAGTGCATTTACAGGATCGTTGTAGGTACTGATGCGGCATCTGATGCAGGAATAACACTTGAGGAGAATGAGGAATTCAGGATTCAGAGAATGAAGGATGCTACAACAGCAGATGAGACGCTGGATGTTAAAGAATACGGCATTATGAATATTTCAAAGAAGAATGAAAGGATTGTTCTCAAGAAAGAGGCATCGACAGGCCTGCCGCTGACAGGTGCTACTTTCGATATAGTAAGACCTGACAGATCATACTATAAGAAGAATCTGTCATCCGGTGCAGCAGGAGGATTCTTCATTGCAGATCTTCCTTATGGCTACTACTACCTGTATGAGAGTGCAGCACCTTCAGGATACGCCGGATCCGGCAAGTATTATAAACTTACTATAGACGAAAATGGTAAGACACTTACAGGACCTGCAGATTCAATTGAAGCATATGAGTAAGCTATGAAAAAACAATAAACGGTATTTTCGGATTAACTACAGCTTAAGGGACTGCCACAGATCAATTATGATTTAGCAAAGAAAGCAGAATCAGTCGATTTAATGTCGATTGATTCTGTTTTTTTATCTTACAGGAAATTCCTCCGGATTTCCTATAAGATAAAAACACTCCGTGAGGATGCGCACTCGCGCGATAGGAATATGTTGCTTGTAGCAACCGCGCTCGGCGCGAGAATTTTGCAAGCAAAATTCTTATTTTAAAATATTTAGCGAGGTATTTCCGAGCTTTGTAGGATAGATATATAATGACGGATAAAGTAAGATATTGTGTGCGATTTTATTTGTTGATATAATTTTTAAAAATTTTTTAGAGGATATGAAAATGATCTTATTACAGCAGATGTTTGTTCTGTTCATGCTTATGGCAGTCGGTATCATATGCAGAAAAACAGGACTTATGAATGATAAAGTCAGTAAAGGAATGTCGGGAATTGTAGTAAATATTGCAAGTCCGGCTTTTATTCTCTCTGCAGGAATAAATAAAGAGCAGGTGGTAACAAACAGGCAGCTGTTAGCCTGTGCCGTGGTTACGGTCATGATATATCTTGGGCTTATTCTTGTATCCTTGTTTCTTCCATTTTTATTAAAACTTGATAAGCGATATTTTGGAACCTACAGGGTAATGACGATTTTTTCAAATATTGGATTTATGGGATTCCCTATTGTATCTGCAACCTATGGAAGTGTGGGACTTTTATATGCAGCATTTTTCCAGTTCCCTTTTAATCTTTTGATTTATACCTATGGAATCAGAGCAATGAGAAGCGGCAAGGATATAGATTTCGATAAGAGCTTTTCCTGGAAAAACATCATAAATGTGGGAGTTATATCAGTACTTATCTCCCTCATTTTGTATTTGTCACATGTCCATGTGCCGGAGCCGATTGAAGATGTGATCACAAGTCTCAGCGGGCTTACTGTTCCTATGAGTATGATGGTAATAGGTTATGCACTTGGTGGAATGAAGCTTAAGAGTCTGTTTGAAGACTATAAGCTAATGATTTTTTCATTGATAAAGCTCGTTGTTATTCCAATAATCGGAGTAACTATTCTTAGGATTTTTATTAAGGACCAGATTCTTTTGGGGGTATGCTTCGTTATGATCGCAACGCCTGTTGCCAGCATGAGTGCAATGCTTGCGCAGTATTACGGCGGTGATGAGGATACTGCATCCAGAGGAGTTGCACTTACAACTTTATTATCGGTGGTAACAATTCCTCTTGTAGGCGCCATCTGTTTGTAATAAAAGTTTATTATTTCTTTATTCTTTCTTGCTATATGCTTCATTGAGTGGCAAATGCCATAATGATAGAATTAATTGTAAAACTATGACATTACAACCGATAGATTTTGGCAGAGCATTTTGCAGGCAGGTATGGCAGATACCATTTTTCTGTTGTACCTGCGTTGCATAGTTTGTTCTTGAGGAACAGTCAATGGAGAAGATGAAGCATTGGCAGAGCTATTTACTTATATTATTCTGTATTGCGATTAATCTTTGCGGACGAAGCATTACAAGTCATGTGGAACTTCCATTCTGGCTTGATTCAATAGGTACTCTCATTGCGGCCATTCAACTGGGGCCTCTTGGTGGTGCTATCTGTGGTGCTGCCCTGAATATTATTCTTGGAATAATGAGTGATGGCTATATAACTATGGCTTATGCGCTGGTATCTGTAGGCATTGGTATTTCTGTGGGGATATTCTATCCTAAAGCAAGCTACTATACAGTTTTCAGAGTTATGGCAACAGCAGTATTTGCAGGCTTTGTAGCTGTTTTTCTTTCTACCCCCCTCAATATGATCTTTTATAGTGGAAAAACCGGAAATGTATGGGGAGATGGTCTTATCGACATGATCTCCAGAGATATTAATGTCCCGATAATATGTTCCTTCCTTGGGGAAGCATTTGTAGATATTCCGGACAAGGCATTAAGTGTTGTTATAGCATCAAGATCTATATACCTGTATCATTTTTTTACGGACAGAAGGAAAAGAAATTACGGAATAAAGTCGATTTTATGGCTCGTTTTTCCTGTTGCATGTTTGAGCTTTTCAATTAATGCAAAAGCAATCGATATGAGCTCTGAGTATGCTACAACGATTTATGATACTGAGGATGGTCTTGAGACAGTAGAAATAAATTCCATTGCTCAGACAAAGGATGGCTATATATGGGTGGGAACTTATGCAGGTGTATACAGATGTAATGGTTATGAATTTGAACAGATTGACCTGGATAAGCGAATCAGTAATGCACGGCGTCTTTATGTTGATCATAACGGATATCTGTGGATCGGGACAAATGACAGTGGTTTGGCCTGCTATCATCCCAAGGATAAAACCATTAGCTTCTATACGGAGGATGATGGCCTTTCATCAAATTCAGTAAGAGAAATCAGTGAAGATAATGATGGCAATATCTATGTGGGTACTGCTACTGACCTTTGCATGATTGACAAGGAAGGAAAGATAAAAGTCTTTTCAAAGGAAAAGCTTTACGGTGTGAGATCTCTTTCCTGTAATTCAGATGGAATCATGGCAGGGGTAAGTAATACCGGAGAACTTTTTTTCATAAAAAATCAAACGTATGCTGGCAAGATCGAGACTGATGACGAGAATGTGAAATTTGCCGCTGTGGCAGCAGGGGAACATGGCGTATTTATGGCGGGTACAACTTCAAATTATCTGATTCAGGTAGTGGTCAGTGATAATGGAATAGAGCGTGGGAAGAAGTATACGATTAGCGATAATGAATATTTTAATAAGCTCTATTATTCCAAACAGAATAATGGATTTTTCTGTGCGCTTAGTAATGGAAACGGATTTATTACTAATGAAGGTAAATTTACCAACATGTCCACCAAAGAGTTTAATGGTGAAGTCAGTGATATTACTGTAGATTATCAGGGAAATGTATGGTTTTCCTCAAATAAGCAGGGCATAGCCAAATACTCCTGGAATCCTTTCATGGATATTTTTGCCAGGGCAAAGGTTCCGCCTGCTGTTGTAAACTGCACTTTGATAAGGAACGGACTTTTGTACGTTGGAACTAATGATGGTCTTTTGACAATTGATCTGAAAACATTTTATTCAGTGCCAATTGCCCATCCGGAGCTTTTTAATGACGTAAAAATCCGGGATATTATGGAGGATTCTTCCGGGAATCTGTGGGTCAGTACGTATGGGAAAAATGGCCTTATAGAAGTAAAAGCCGATGGCAGAATAGAAACCTATAACGAAAGAAACAAGAAAACCGAAGGAAATAGCTTCAGATTAGCGATTGAGCTTTCCAATGGGACCATCATAGCTGCAAGTACTACAGGAATTACTTATATTGAAGACGGAGTTGTAACAAAAACTGTAGGTGAAGAGCAGGGGTTAAAAACCCAGGTTCTTAGTATGCATGAAATAGAAGATGGAGATTTTATTTGTGGTACTGATGGAGATGGAATAGTAATCATCAGTGACGGCAAAATCCGCTATAAGTACGGCAAGGCAAAAGGGATGGAATCGCTGGTTGTAATGAAGGTAATTCCCTGTGGAGTGGGTGAGTATATCTATGTTACAAGCAATGCTCTGTATTACTATAAGGATAATAAGGTCAGCAAGCTTACGAATTTTCCGTATAACAACAACTATGATGTCTTTTTCGATGATTATGGTAATGCATGGGTAACCTCCAGTGCAGGAATTTTTATAGTAAAAAAGGCTGATCTGATCAGTAATACAGAATATAATTACACTCTTTTGAATAAGGGCCGCGGATTATATTCATCACTTAGCGCTAATTCCTTCAATTCATATGCAAATGGTTTTCTTTACCTGTGTTGTACAGATGGAGTAAGAAGGATTGCGGTTAATGAGCCTAACTATGTTGATAGAGATTACACAATTGCCATAAATAAGCTGACTGCAAATAATAAGGAAATCGAACCGGACGCCAATGGTGATTATTACATTCCGGCTATTTCCGGAAGGGTATCCTTCGAGATTGCAGTACTTAATTTTACGCTTTCAAATCCTCTCGTTCACATTTTTTTAGAAGGTGCTGAAGATGAAGGTATAACCTGTTATCAAAAGGATATGAAAGTCTTAAGTTACATAAATCTTCCATATGGTGATTATGTGCTTCATGTTCAGGTATACAATTCTGTAGGTAAAAACGTAATAAGAGAAGAGAAATTCAAGGTTTATAAGGAATCACAGATTTTTGAAAGGCCATATTTTAAAGCATATTTGATATTTGTTTGTACTTTGTTTGTACTTTTCATTGGATGGTTTATAGGAAATATCAGAGTTGGAATTCACAATATGGAAAGGTGGCAGAATGAAGCCAGGATCGACCCCATGACCGGATTCTGGAATAAACGCTACACACAGATAGCCCTTGAAGACATCTGTAAAGAGTCCAGCGGAATATTTATGATGATTGACCTTGATAATTTTAAATTGGTCAATGATGTCTTTGGACATGAGATGGGTGATAAGGTTCTGGCAAAGTTTGCAGAGCTTGTCAGATCATGCTTTAGAGAAAAAGATTTTATAGGTCGTATCGGCGGAGATGAATTTGTGGCATTTATCCAGGGGACCTGTGATGAATCTGCGGTTGCTGATAAGGAAAAGTTCCTCAATGAACAAATTTTGAAAAGTGGTGAAGATATCATGGGTAATGAAATGAATATACCTCTCGGAGTTTCTATCGGAGCGGTTTCTACCATTGATGGAGGAAATGATTTTACTGAGCTTTTCAGAAAGGCAGATAAGGCCCTTTACAGTGTAAAGCAGAATGGCAAGCATGGCTATTTTATGTACAAAGATGCAGGTATTGGTGCGGGAGATGAGATTAATGCTCAGGGAGTAGCAGGTATAAAGATGATTCTTGAAGAGAGAGGCGCTAAAAAGGGAGCGTATTTTGTGGATTTTGATAAGCTGCAGATGGCATATAGGCTTTTCTCAAGAATGGCAAAGCGAACCATAGTTAATATCTATCTGTGCCAGTTTATAATGACCAGAAATGATGGCGGAGAAGTTGATGAAAAGGTTATGGAAAAGTTCATAGAGGTTCTGACTGCCAGCCTTAGAAGCAATGATGTCATGGCCATGAACGGTAAGAATCAGGTTATTCTTATTCTCACGGATATAGCGGCAGAGAATGGGCATACCCCTGTTGAACGAATTGTCGAAAGGTGGAATGAGATTGAAGGCCACGAGGATTACACAATAAACTATGAATCTGAAGCAATGTAACAGATAAAGTTTTTTAACACAGTGTGAATAATTGTGCTAAAATGATTTCTGATGTTTAGTTATAGGAAATACCTATTAAAATAGAAAACTTTTGGATTTGTTTTAAGGAGATTTAAAAATGCAGTCACGTACACATACATGTGGTGAGCTCAGAATTGAGAACGTGGGTAATAAAGTTAAGCTTGTGGGCTGGCTTGAGAACCTGCGTGAAGTTGGATCAGAGCTTGGCTTTGTGGTTTTGAGGGATTTTTATGGAACGACTCAGATCGTCATTGAGACAGAAGAGATGATGAAGGTCGTTAAGGGAATCAATAAAGAGTCAACTATATCAGTTGAAGGAACAGTCAGAGAGAGAAGTTCCAAGAATCCCAAGCTCCCTACCGGAGATATAGAAGTAGTACCTGAGAAGATTGATGTTCTCGGACGTTGCAGATACAATGAGCTTCCTTTTGAAATCAACAGAAGCCGTGAAGCTGATGAATCAGCTCGTCTTAAATATCGTTATCTTGACCTTAGAAATCCTGAGGTTAAAAAGAATATTATTCTTCGCAGCAATGTTATAGCTGCACTTAGAAAGTCAATGATTGAGCATGACTTCATGGAAATCACAACACCTATTCTTACAGTGTCATCTCCTGAGGGAGCAAGAGATTACCTTGTTCCTGCAAGAAAGCACCCCGGAAAGTTCTATGCACTTCCCCAGGCGCCTCAGCAGTTCAAGCAGCTCCTCATGACTTCAGGAATTGATCGTTATTTCCAGATCGCTCCCTGCTTCCGCGATGAGGATGCCAGAGGAGACAGAAGTCCGGGTGAGTTCTATCAGCTGGATATGGAGATGGCTTTTGCATCTCAGGAAGATGTATTCGAGATCTGTGAGGATGTGCTTCCTCCAATCTTTGCAAAATATGGTCTTTATGACAGAGCTTCAAGTGCTCCTTTTGCACGTATTCCTTACAGAGAAGCAATGGAAAAGTATGGCTCAGATAAGCCTGACCTTAGAATTGACCTGACTGTTCAGGATGCTACTGAGGTTCTTAAGGATTGCGGATTTGGTCCTTTTGCAAGCGTTGTTTCAGAAGAGGCAGCAGCTGCAAGCAAGGAGAAGGCAGCAGAGACAGGTGATAATTCAGGTGTTCTCAACGCAGGTGATGAGACAGGCGTTAGAATCAAGGCTGTAGTTATCTCTGATTTCAAGGAGAGCCGTAAATTTATTGACAAGACAATCGCTGATGTTGAGGTTCAGGCAGGTGCTAAGCCTTACTGGTTCAGACTTGATGAGAACGGCGAGATCGTTGGTGGTATTGCTAAGTTCGTTCAGGATAAGAAGGAAGATGTTATATCAGCCCTTGGACTTAAGAGCGGAGATCTCATTGTTCTTAGCTCAGGTAAGCTTGGACAGGCTCAGAAGACAGCAGGTGTCGTAGTTAAGACCTTCGGAGCAGCAGTTCCCGGACATATGGATAAAGAGCAGTATTCATTCTGCTGGATCGTGGACTTCCCGATGTATGAGATCGGTGAGGAGTCAGGCGAGCTTGAGTTCTGCCACAATCCTTTCTCAATGCCTTCAGGCGGTATGGAGACACTTCTTAAGGCTGAGAGAGGCGAGATCGATCCTCTTGATATCATGGCTGATCAGTATGACCTTGTATGTAATGGCGTTGAGCTTTCATCAGGCGCTGTTCGAAACCATGATCCTGAGATCATGATCAAGGCATTCGAGATGGTTCGTCTCGGAGAAGAGGATGTTAAGGCAAAATTCCCTGCAATGTATAACGCATTCTGCTATGGTGCTCCGCCGCACGCAGGTATTGCTCCCGGCGTAGACCGTATGATAATGCTCCTTGCAGGTGAGAATTCAATCAGAGAAATCATACCGTTCCCGATGAACAAGAACGCTCAGGATATTATGATGGGCGCTCCCGGAGAAGTTACTGATAAGCAGCTCGAAGAGCTTCATATTAAAACGGTAGTAGAGGAGTAAAAACACCAGTAGAGGAATAAAAAACACCAGAGGTTCCGAGTAGTCGGAACCTCTTTTTGAAGAAAAGGAGTTTTATGGTCTTTAGTTCTACAGTATTTTTATTTTGCTTTTTACCGTTGACACTGATAGGTTGCTATCTGATAAGAAGTCAGATTTATAGAAATATCTGGCTGCTTATCATGAGCCTTGTGTTCTTTGGCTGGTCACAGCCGGGGTATTTATGGATCATTGTTGCCAGTATCATTATCAATTATCTATCAGCTTTCTTAATGAGTCTTTTTGAACGTAAAAAGAAGGCCATTTTATTTTTGGCAGTTGTCTGCAATTTACTTCTTCTTTTTTATTACAAGTATCTGGATTTTTCCATTCAGACTTTAAATGATACCTTTGGAATGTCAATTCCTTTGCAGGGAATAATTCTGCCAATTGGTATATCATTTTTCACTTTCCAGGGCATGAGTTATGTGATCGATGTTTTCAAGGGAGATGTAAAGGTTCAAAAGAATCCGCTTAAAGTAGCGCTGTATATTGTCCTGTTTCCTCAGCTTGTTGCAGGACCAATTGTCAGATACATTGACATTGAAAACGAGATAGATAACAGGAATCCCGGAATTGATGATTTTTCGGCAGGCATAACAAGGTTTGTAATTGGACTTTCCAAAAAGGCGATAATAGCCAATACTATGGCGGAAGTAGTTGATACTATCTGGGATGCAGGGATATCCAATAATACGATTGCAATTGCCTGGCTTGGAAGTATAGCGTATTCGCTTCAGATTTTCTATGACTTTTCAGGATACAGCGATATGGCGATCGGTATAGGAAGAATGCTTGGATTCCATTTTTGCGAGAACTTCGATAAGCCCTATATCTCCAGGAATATAACTGAGTTTTGGAGAAGGTGGCACATCTCATTGTCATCCTGGTTCAGAGATTATGTATACATCCCGCTCGGCGGTAACAGAAAGCATTTGTATAGGAACCTGATAATTGTATTCATGCTTACAGGACTGTGGCACGGTGCATCATGGCACTTTGTTATATGGGGTGCCTGGAATGGATTCTTTATTGTGGTCGAGAGACTGCTGAGGGGACGAAATAAGAAATCCAGGATGGCAGCAGAGGGCAAGCTTGCAGTTGCTTCATTAGGTAAAGAAATTCTGAGACATATATATGCACTCTTTGTTATAAATACCGGTTGGGTGCTTTTCAGAGCAGATAATTTCGCGCTGGCTATGCAGTATCTTGGAACAATGTTCGGAATAGGCTTATCCGGAACTCCTGGATTTACAATTTCCTGGTATGTGAATAACTGGGTACTGTTTGTAATGGCTATTGCAATAATGGATATCGCAGGAGTTTTTTCATATATAAAGAAAAATCTTCTTGGAAAAATGCCGTTTATGGCATATTCGATAGCAAAGATAGTAGCCATATATGGAATGTTTATTCTGGCTATTATGAGAGTTATGTCCGGCACTTATAATCCGTTTATTTATTTCCAGTTCTGATGTGATGAAAAATGGATTCTTGAATGCTTTCCATGTCATTGTTCGGAAAGTCATGACTTTCCGAACGATAACAAGGAAAATCGTTCGGAAATCTGGCTTCGCCAGACACGCCCCTTGCTTCGCAAGGAACTGGTCCAATACGATTATCGAATTTCTGAAGAAATTCAATAATCTATGAGTATACAAACATTGACATGGAAAAATGAGAGGACATGCTGTGGTAAATACTATTGTTACCGGTATGGAGTATATAAATAATTATGAGTAGTAAGATTTTAAAAAAGATATATATTTGTGGATTTGCCATAATGCTTCTGCTACCGCTTATTTTTATCAATAGAGATGAGAATGCCATATCTGAGCAGGAAAACAGAACATTGTCCGGATTCCCGAAGCTTAGAAAGGATGGCGGCTTTAACAAGGAGCTTCCGACTGATATAGAGAATTACTTGAATGACAGACTGGGCTTTAGAGATCAGATAATATCACTAAATGCGCTAATGCAATATCATGTGTTTGGCAGAATGGAAAACGGCAAGAGGTACAGACTTGGACCTGATGGAGAGTTCAATATCATAGAGAATGACATGGTGGAGACCTATCAGCATTTCAATCTCTTTAGTGATGAGGAACTTGATAGAATTGCCTGGGATTTTCAGACTGTATCTGATTATTTAAAGGATAGGGACTGCGAATTTTACTACATGCAGTGCTGGGATAAGCAGACTATTTATCCTGAATATTTTCCTACAAGTGTTAATCAGTACGGGGATTATTCAAGGACAGATCAGTTTTTGGAAACCTTAAAGACAAGGACCGATGTGCCTGTGATTTCTCTTAAGGAAGACTTTATTGCCAACAAGGGTAATTACGAGGTATACAGTAAATACGGTGATCCGGTGCATTGGACACAGAGAGGTGCATTTATCGGATACACCAAGGTCATGGAAAAGCTAAATGAGAACAGGACGGACAAGTTCTCAATCCTCACTGAGCCTGATTTTGATATAACCATGACCGACCAGGGTATGAGCTTCTATGGTGGTGTAAGAAGAGAAAATATCTCTGAGGATTTCAAAAGAAAAGCCACCCACGCGGTTATGGATGAAGACTACGACGAAGAGCACGAAGAATTTGAGGGGCTAAAAACCTATCATTTTGTTAATGACAACGCAGGTAATGACTGCAAGGTCATGATTGTTGGAAACAGCTTCATAGTCAATTTCCTGAAAGAAGATTTTGCAGAAAGCTTCGGCGAGACACTTGTTGTCTGGAACGACCTTGGGAAGAAATTTGACTCCTGGGTTGAGTGCTATGATCCCGACATTGTAATTTTCGAGATGGTAGAGCGCTATGCAGCTTATGATAAGGTTCATAAGGCAGCCAAAAAGATTTCGAAGAAGTCATTTTAATAGTAATTTAATGCAGGTTTTACCTGTAATTAATACACATTAGATATTATAAAATTGATTTTTGCTATAATTTTTGCTTGATTAACATACCGGTACTATCAGGTCGAAGTATACGGCTTTGTATGTTTTTTATGAGGGAAGATATATGAGTAAAGTAAGCAGAATAATAAGAGCAATGGCAACTGTAATAGTTTTTATGATGTGCTTATGTGTATTCAGGATAGAAGCAGCTGCAGATGGTCTGGATCTGGTTGAGGAGAATCTGGGCAATAGGTATTATCTTGAGGGGTTCCCTTTGGTATATTCTGAAAACTGGCTGTTTCAGATGAAGGCGAATGAGGCTGTCATCATAGCCTATTTAGGAGACGCAGGGACTGATTCTCTGGAACATTTGGATACTCCCCGTACTGTAAAGATGACAGATGGGAGAGTATTTCCGGTAGGAGCTATAGGGAAAGGAGCGTTTTCTCAATCAAATGATAATTATACACATGCGCAGCGCGAGATGGGAGAGACATTAGCCCAAAAGCATAATATTTGGAAAATACAGTCTCTGACAATTAATCAAAATATTGATGCTATTGGAGAATATGCGTTTAGCAATAATACTGAGATAAAAAATATTACATACTCAGAGACAGTTTTGGAGAGTATTGGACAATTTGCATTTAGAGGATGTACCGGATTTACTGATTTTACTATTCCTGAGACAGTTTCAATGCTTGGGAATAGCTGCTTCTCCGGATGTACAAATCTAAGAAATATTAATATTCCCAGTAAAGTTACTGTTATTCCTAATCGGTGCTTTAATGCATGTTCAGCTCTTCAAAATGTAGCGCTTCATTCGGGCGTCACGGCTATTGGAAGTAATGCTTTTTCTGAGTGTCGTTCATTTACCGCTATGACGCTGCCTGATGGAATTAATTCCATAGGAGCAAGTGCTTTTGAATCTTGTAATAATATGAAGACGATAAATATTCCAACGAGCATTACCAAAATAAATGATAAAACATTTGCTCATTGTGATATTTTGGAAAATGTTTATATTCCCGCTAATGTAACAAGTATCGGAAAATATGCATTTGCATATAGAGTTTATGGACGTGAATATGAGTTTAACGCTAATGCACCTAATCTGCCTGCAGTAGAGCTAAGTGAAGGATTAAAAACTATTGATTCCTACGCGTTTTATGATATTCCGGGAATGAAATCTTTATCTATTCCATATTCTGTTGAACGCATAGGAAATTATGCAATAGGCTACTATGAGAGCCAGGCAGGAACACGCACGATTCCGGGATTTAGAGTTTTCTGCTACTATGACTCTGCAGGTGAGGATTATGCGGATGCAAATGGTTTTGATAAAACCTGTGTTGTAAACAAGGACGCCATAATAGAATCAAATAATGCAGGATTTATATCTTCAGATAAAAAGGGAGAAGTAATCTTAACCAATATCTCGAAGACGAATATCACATCCTATAAAGTTCCAAAGACAATTAAAAAAGGAAATAAGACGTATACCGTCACTGCTATTGGAGAGAGGGCATTTTCCGATTGCAAACTTCTTAAAACTGTAACTATAGAGGCTGAGGTACAGACAATCGGCGCCGGAGCTTTCAGTGATTGTACAGCACTGGAAACCGTGAAGATAGGTGATAAACTCACAACTATTGAGGATGAAGCTTTTAAGGGATGCAAAAAGTTAACTACTCTTACGATTGGCAGTGGACTTCAGTCTATTGGTGCAAGGGCATTCTATAAATGTAAAAAGCTTGGGAAGATAACCATAAAGTCCGGCAAAATCAAAAAGATTGGAGCGAAGGCATTTAAGGGGACTTCTAAAAAGAGTGAGTATACACTTCCTTCGAAAAAGCTGAAATCATACAAGAAGAAGTTTAAGAAGGCAGGCACACCAAAGTCTGTCACCTACAAGAAACTACCTAAAAACAACTAAGAACTAAGTTAAATAGCTGGAAATAAACAAAAATAAGTGTTGCTTAAACAAGAGCTGTGGAAGATTATTTTTTATCAATCCACAGCTCTTTTTTCAGTGTTTTAAAATTCTAAACCGGGTAGGGTTCTATTTCTTAATTCGCCAATAATATCATGTATTTAAAAGTTAAATGTTTGTAAAATCAAGGATAAATCATTGTTTTTTCTGATAAATACTTGTATTATTGAAATATATATTGCGAAATTTCGTGATTGAAAAAATATTCTGAAACGATGCGATAATGCAGTATAAATCAAACAAAATTCGAGATGATGATTGATTATTCAGAACCAATGATCAATATTTTTAGATTCTGAGATATCACAATAACTTCACGAAGGAACAGATGATCAAGAAGACAACGGATTTTTCTAAATTAATGACACAATTTGCTATGGTGGGACAGCTCGGGCTATCGTTAGTAACTCCGCTTCTCATCTGTATTTTTGCGTGCTATATGCTGACAACCAGGCTTGGCGTCGGCGGATGGGTTTACATTATAGGTTTCTTTTTTGGATTGGGTGGTTCAATGATGACAGCCTATAAAGTTTACCTTGAGGTAAATAAAAAGAACGAGAAAAAGAAACGTTCCGAGAACGAAGTTAATTTTAATAAGCATATTTAAAAGGTAATTGCCGTGGGACAGATGGAAGGAAAAGTCCTACGTAATTTTCCTTGTTATCGTTTGAAAAGTTATATCGATATAATAAAAAACTATGTTTTCAATCACAGGGTAATAGTGAGATTGCCGGATTGAAAAATAGGGAGTGACGGAGAAAAAAGTTATGGTGGTTCAGGACGCAGTTAAGAAAGAGACTACGTTCATTGCTGTGGGGACAGCATTGGCGAGTGTCTTGGTTATAGTATTGTTTTTTGTTTTGCATCAAGTGGTACCAAAGGATGCTCCTTTTGGCTATTCGGTACCTTTTGATTATACGATCTTCCTGGGGGCTATTGGCGGCACTGTTGCTGCTGTGGGGAACTTTTTTTGGATGGGACTCACGGTCCAGAAGATCACAGGGATGAGCGAAGAGGAGACAGACAGGGCGAGAAGTACTATGGCAGTAAGTCTTAGATATAGGACATTACTTCAACTGCTGTGGGTAGTACTTGCTATCTTCGTGCCGGCAATTAATCTTGTTACCGGCGTAATTCCTCTTTTTATTCCGAGTATTCTAATAAAATTTCGCGGGATTTTTCTGCGAGGAAAGGAAGGTGATACTAAAGTATGAACTTTGAAGTAGCCGGCAGTAAAATCTATTACAGTATCCACACTGGTATTCCGATTCTTGGTGATTTCAATATCACAGAGACACTGGTGGTCAGCTGGATCGTAATGGCAATCATAACGCTGCTGTGTATCTTCCTGACGAGAAACCTTCAGGTCGAGAATATTTCAAAGCGCCAGGCGGTTGCAGAGATGATAGTTGAAGCAGCTCACAATCTGGTTCGAAGTAATACCGGTGGTACAAAGTTTGACTGGCTGATTCCGCTGGTATCAGCAATATTTGCCACAAGTATTGTATCGAATCTGATATGCCTTGTGGGTCTGAGAAGTCCCACGGCTGATCTTTCAACAGAAGCAGCATGGGCTATCGTTGTTTTCATAATCATTACTGCATGCAAGATTAAAGCGGGAGGTTTCCTGGGTTATCTCAAGAGCTTCACAACGCCGATTGCAGTTATGACACCGTTTAATATCCTGTCTGAGCTGGCCACGCCTGTAAGTATGGCTTGCCGTCATTTCGGTAATATCCTTTCGGGAATTGTTATCGACGGACTGATTTACGCGGCACTTGCAATTGCGTCTTCCGCATTATTTGGACTTATACCGGGCGTCGTGGGTGATGTGCTTTCAAATATCCCAATCCTGAGCGTAGGTCTTCCGGCTATTCTGGGCGTATATTTCGACTGGTTTACAGGATGCATGCAAGCGTTTATTTTCTCAATGCTGACAATAATGTATATAGCAAATGCAGCAGAGGGATAAAAAATTTTAAAATTTCATATACAAACAATAAACCTAGGAGGATTTCAACATGAGTGATTTTCAGATGTTAGCAAAAGGTATTGCACTTGCAGGATGTGGTATCGGTGCAGGATGTGCACTGATCGCCGGTATCGGCCCTGGTATTGGTGAAGGAAATGCCGTTTCAAAGGCTCTTGAGGCAATCGGACGCCAGCCTGAGTGTAAGGGTGACGTAACAAGTACCATGCTTCTTGGTTGCGCTATCGCAGAGACAACCGGTATCTATGGTTTCGTTACAGGTCTTCTTCTGATTTTCGTAGCACCTGGCACATTCATGAACTATCTGAATTAAGATATTAAAATCGTGAACATGTGATTTTAATTGGGCGAAACACCTGCCTTGTGATCACAGGCATGTGCGAGCCGTTCGAGTTCTTTTTATAAGGCTAAGCAAAACCTTATGGAACTTGCAGCCCCGATTTATTTAATTAGGAGGTACACGAATGGGCACACAGGATCTAGTTACAATCGTTCCGTGGACGTTCATAGCACAGATATGCAACCTCTTCATTCAGCTTTGGCTCATAAAGAAATTCCTTTTCAAGCCTATAAATGAGGTAATTGAAAAGAGAAGACAGCTCACTGAGAATGAAATTAAGGGAGCCAGAGAAGCTAAAGAAAAAGCTGATGCAATGAAGAAGGAATATGAAACCAGCCTTTCTTCTGCACAATCACAGGCAGCAGAAATCGTTGCAAATGCTCAGAAGGAAGCTCAGGGCAAGGCTGACAACATCGTTAAGGATGCTGAAAAGCAGGCTAAGGGTATCATTGAGAGAGCAGAAGCTGATATCGAGCAGGAGAAAAAGAAAGCCATCAATGAGGCTAAGGATACCATCGGCGGACTTGCAATGGATATTGCAGGAAAAGTCGTGGAGAAAGAAATCAACGAGAACGATCATAAGAAACTTATTGATGAATTCATTAACAATGTAGGGGAGGCGTCATGACCAAGGCTGGAGATTTATACGGACAGAGTCTGTATGATCTGGCGCTTTCGGAAAACCTTACGGATGAAATCTTAAGTCAGATGGAGTCGGTAAAAGAGATATTAAAGGAGAATCCGGATTATGTAACTCTTTTGTCGGAACCCTCGATTCCTAAAAAAGAGAGATTAAAACTGGTTGATGAAGCATTTGACGGACAGCTTCAGCCCTATCTGCTGAATTTTATAAAGATCCTCATTGAAAGAGGATTACTAAGACAATTTTCAGCATGTGAAAAGAGGTTCAGGAGCAGCTATAACAAGGATCACGGCATAGCAGAAGCTATAGTGACAAGTGCTATAGCACTAAATGAGTCACAGGTAAGTGCTCTTAAGTCAAAACTTGAATCCATCAGTGGAAAGAAGATTCTGCTTACACAGAAAACCGATGAAGCTGTTCTCGGAGGTATCCGGGTGGAGATCGAAGGTAAGCTCTATGACGGAACTGTTCAGGGGCGCCTAGATGAACTCCGCAAAAAGGTTGACGAGACAGTCCTATAAGAAAGAATAAAACCCACGGAGGCTTTTAGAATGGAATTAAAACCAGAAAAAATATCCGAGGTGATTCGAAGCCAGATCAAAAACTATCAAAATGCGATCATTCAGAATGAGACCGGTACAGTTTTAACCGTTGGTGACGGTATATCCAGAGTTAGCGGACTTTTGAATTGTATGTCAGGTGAGCTCTTAGAGTTTGAGAACGGCACATTCGGAATGGCTCAGAACCTCGAAGAAACAGTAGTATCCGCGGTTCTGTTCGGAGAAGATGTTGGAATCAGTGAAGGACAGACCGTTAAGCGCACCGGACGAGTAGTTTCTGTTCCGGTAGGCGATGCAATGATTGGACGTGTTGTAAACGCTATTGGACAGCCGATCGATGGCGCAGGCCCTATCGAATCGGATGATTACAGACCTGTTGAGATCAAGGCACCGGGCATCATTGAAAGACAGCCCGTTAAAGAGCCTTTGCAGACAGGTATCAAGGCCATCGACTCCATGATCCCTATCGGACGTGGACAGCGTGAGCTGATTATCGGTGACCGTCAGACAGGTAAGACCACAATTGCCATCGATACTATCATCAACCAGAAGGGTAAGGATGTTATTTGTATCTATGTTGCAATTGGTCAGAAGAGATCAACAGTAACATCACTTGTGGCAGAACTGCAGAACGCAGGAGCTATGGAATACTCCATAGTTGTAGCAGCTACGGCTTCAGAGCCCAGCCCTCTGCAGTACATCGCACCTTATACAGGCTGCACCATGGGTGAGTATTTCATGAATAAGGGTAAGCACGTACTGGTTATCTATGATGACCTTTCCAAGCACGCTGTTGCTTATCGTGCACTTTCACTTCTTATTCGCAGACCTCCGGGACGTGAAGCTTATCCCGGTGACGTATTCTACCTGCATTCAAGACTCCTTGAGAGAGCTGCTAAGCTTTCTGATGAAAACGGAGGCGGTTCACTTACTGCTCTTCCTATCATCGAGACTCAGGCAGGTGACGTATCTGCATACATTCCTACAAACGTTATCTCCATCACTGATGGACAGATATTCCTTGAGACAGAGCTTTTCCATTCAGGAATCATGCCGGCTGTTAACCCTGGTATCTCAGTTTCCAGAGTTGGTGGTAATGCTCAGATCAAGGCCATGAAGAAGGTTGCAGGTACACTTAAGCTGATTTATTCACAGTATCGTGAGCTGCAGAGCTTTGCTCAGTTCGGTTCAGACCTTGATGAAGACACCAAGAGTCGTCTTGCACAGGGTGAAAGAATTGTTGAAGTTCTTAAACAGGACAAGAGCTCACCGGTTGCTGTAGAAAAGCAGGTTGCTATCCTGTACGCAGTTATCAACAATGTACTGACAGAGGTTGCTGTTACAGATATTGCAGAGTACGAGGCAGGACTTTTCGAGTATCTTGATACAAATCCTGATGGAAGCGATGTTATGAAGACGATCCGCGAAACAGGAAAACTTGAGGCAGATACAGAAGAGAAGATGAAGAATGTACTCAAGGCTTATACCGATAAGTTTTTAGCCGGTAAAAAGTGATAACGGAGGATAAAACATGGCTGCTAATATGAAAGCTGTGAAGCTCCGGATAAAAAGCGTACAGAGTACCATGCAGATTACAAAGGCGATGCAGTTGGTTGCCGCAAGTAAGCTGAGAAAGGCAAAGGAGAAGGCAGACAACTCCAAGCCCTATCTTGGAACACTTCTTGCAACACTACAGGATATCGCCAGAGAAAACCATGATTTTCAGTCCCCTTATACCAAGGCAGGCAAAAATGATAAATGGTTATATGTTGTAATCGCCGGTGACAGAGGACTTGCAGGAGGATATAACTCCAACCTGTTTAAGTTCATGGAGAGCGAGACAAAGGGCCGTGATATAGAGGTATTTCCGATAGGAAAGAAATCTGTAGAATACTTTAAACACAGAAATGTTCCGATTTTCACAGAGGAATTTGCAGAGGTGGCAAAGGTTACAATATCCGAGTGCTTCTCGGTTGCAAAGATTCTTTGTGAAGCTTACAAAGAAGGACAATTCGGACATATTTTCCTGTGTTATACAGATTTTGTATCTATGATGTCACAGGTTCCGACGGCCAGCCCTATTCTTCCGTTGTCAGATCTGGCAATAGAGGACGAGGAAGCTAAAAAGTCTAAATCGCTTATTCTGTATGAACCGGACAGCGAGACTGTTTTCAATACAGTTGTTCCGGAGTATTTGGCGGGAGTGCTTTACACCAGTATCAATATCTCGGTTGCAAGTGAACTTGCAGCAAGAAGAACTGCGATGGAAGCTGCTACCGACAACGCAGAAGAAATGATTGAAACATTAAGTCTGTACTATAACAGAGCACGTCAGGCAAGCATTACTCAGGAAATTACGGAGATTGTTGCCGGTGCAGAAGAGCCATAAAAGAGGTTTATGTTTTTGCGATAGTCAAAAGATGTATCGCAACTTGGAATAACCTTATTGGATACTTACTTAAAGGAGAAAACTCACAATGAGTGAAAAACATATTGGAAAGGTAATACAGGTAACAGGACCTGTCCTTGACATTCGTTTTGGTGAGGGTGAACTGCCGGATCTGCATAGCGCTATTGAAATCAAGAATGGAGATTCCACTCTTGTGGCAGAGGTTGCACAGCAGATCGGTGATGATGTAGTTCGTTGTATTGCGATGAGTTCCACGGATGGTCTTGTTCGTGGAATCGATGCGGTAGATACAGCTGCTCCCATCTCAGTTCCTGTAGGTGACGAGTGTCTGGGAAGAATTTTCAATCTTCTTGGTGAGCCGGTTGATAATCAGCCTGCGCCCACAACACAAGAGAGATGGCCTATTCACAGACCTGCTCCGTCATTTGAAGATCAGGTTCCTGCTACTGAGATTTTTGAAACAGGAATTAAGGTAGTTGACCTTATCTGCCCTTACGCTAAGGGTGGTAAGATCGGTTTGTTCGGTGGTGCGGGAGTTGGTAAAACAGTCCTTATCATGGAACTTATCAATAACGTTGCGAAGGCACATGGTGGTATCTCAGTATTCACCGGTGTTGGAGAGCGTACCCGTGAAGGAAATGACCTTTACGGTGAAATGAAAGAAAGCGGAGTTATTAACAAGACTGCGCTGGTTTACGGACAGATGAATGAGCCCCCGGGAGCACGTATGAGAGTTGCTCTTTCAGGACTTACAATGGCAGAGTATTATCGTGATGTTAAGAATCAGGATGTGCTTCTTTTCATCGATAATATCTTCCGTTTCACTCAGGCAGGTTCAGAGGTTTCAGCGCTTCTTGGACGTATGCCTTCAGCCGTTGGTTATCAGCCGACACTGGCTACAGAAATGGGTGCTCTGCAGGAGCGTATCACTTCTACAAAGAAGGGTTCAATCACATCAGTTCAGGCTGTTTACGTGCCTGCCGATGACTTGACTGACCCTGCACCTGCAACTACATTCACACACTTGGATGCAACCACCGTTCTTTCCCGTGATATTGCATCAAAGGGTATTTATCCGGCAGTTGATCCTCTGGATTCCACAAGCCGTATCCTTTCACCCGACGTAGTTGGTAAGGAACACTACGAAGTGGCAAAGGGAGTACAGCAGGTGCTTCAGAGATATCGTGAACTGCAGGATATCATCGCTATCATGGGTATGGATGAGCTCTCCGATGAAGATAAACAGACAGTATTCAGAGCACGTAAGGTTCAGAACTTCCTGTCACAGAGCTTCTCAGTTGCTGAGCAGTTCACAGGACTTCCGGGTAAATACGTACCTCTGAAGGAGACCATTCGCGGATTTAAGATGATCCTTAACGGCGAGTGTGACGACCTTCCTGAGTCAGCATTCCTGTTGGTCGGAACAATTGATGAAGTGTTCGAGAAGGCAAAGAAGAATAGCTAATATACTTGAGAGATTTTGCTTCCCGAATAGCTAATTTACTTATGAGATTTTTCTTCCGTGTGGTGTAGAATAGCTAAGCCTTTCTTAAAAAGTGAAGGCGGATGGAAAGCAAACAGATGAGGATTTAACAATATGGCAACATATCATTTACAGGTCGTATCCCTGGATGGATTGGAATATGAGGGCGAAGTTGAGAAGGTTCTAATTCGTACAATAGACGGTGATGTTGAGATTTTGGCTCGCCACACCAATTATTGTACTGGAATTGGAATGGGAACTGCTCATGTAACCTTTGCTGACGGAAAAGAGAGAAAGGCAGCCTGCATAGGCGGCATGCTCTCTGTCATGGATGGTGAAGTCCGAATACTTCCTACAAACTGGTTGTGGAGCGACGAGATAGATGTGGAACGTGCGCGTTCAGCTAAGGCGAGAGCTGAGGAAGCCTTGAAGGATGCCCGGCTTTCCAAAGAAGCAAGAGTGCGCGCCGAAGCCAAGCTTTATCGTGCACTTGTGCGAATTGGTTCCGCTCAGTGAAAAAAATAATTCAGGAATATACATAAACATATATTGGGCGCTGTGGCTTGCCTATACGACTTGCTGCGGCGCTTTTTAAATAAGAAACAGGGAGTATGAATGGAATCTCTAAAGGTTCTTATTGCTTCTAACGGATACAGGGATGATTTACAATGTTAACAAGGAAGCAGCATAAACAAATGCTGTATAAACAAATCAAGATCAGCTGAAAGATGAAGGGAGTTGGCGCAAAATGTCAGTGCGTCAGCTCCCTTGTTATCTTTGTATAAATTCTATCTGAAATATTTGTAGAAAAACAATAATTGTAGAAATGTGCGGATTAACCTATAATGTGTGTACGTTAACAGAATAATACAAATAACACACAAAATTACAATATATTAAGAAAAGGGGTAGGAAAAATGGTAATCAAAAGCGTAACAGACAAAGAATTCAAAGAGTACGGCAGAGTTGTTGAGGGCTACAGTGTTGCAGAAATCCTTAAGACACTTGAGAATGACACACCTTGTCCGGATGATGTTGTTTATGTAGCTGAGGATGCTAATCTTATGGCTACAGCAGACACCAAGGATCTTGGTACAAGCCTTTTTGGCGGTATGCCTTTCCAGTTTGGCTACTGCAATGGTCACAACACAAAGATGAACTGCATGGAGTATCACAGAGACAGTGAGTTCAATCTTGGTACAGAGGATTTCATTCTTCTTCTTGCAAAGCTTAGTGATATCGAGGATGGCAAGCTTGATTCATCAAAGGTTGTAGCTTTCAAATGCCCTAAGGGTGTGCTTGTAGAGGTTTATGCTTCAACACTTCACTATGCACCTTGCCATGCAGATGCAGCTAAGGGCTTCAAGGTTCTTATTGCTCTTCCCAAGGGAACAAATGTAGGAACCACAGAGACAGCAGGTAAAAACCTTGATGACAGAACACTTTTTGCAACTAACAAGTGGCTTCTTGCACACAAGGATGCTTCAGAGATCGCTGATGGCGCTTATGAAGGAATTACAGGCGAGAACATCGACATTGCAGGACTCATCTGATCTTAGATTGTAAAATATCAATCTTCTGAAGATTACTATATCGCCGGTAATATTTATGGAGGGTTGTCACTAAATGACAGATGAGGGGTAAAAATGGCAACAATTAACGAGATAGCTGAACTTGCGGGCGTGTCCATCGGAACGGTGGACCGCGTTCTGCACAATCGCGGCTATGTTAAGGCTGAGACAAGAGAACGTGTTGAAAAAGCCTGTGAAGAACTGCATTATGAGCCAAACCGTGTGGCACAGGGACTTGCTGTCAGAAAGAAGAAACTGAAGTTTCTTTTTATGATACCAAAGACACAATATAGTCCCTTTTTCATACCGGTTCGTGAGAGCGCTGAAAAGAAGGCCAAGTCGCTGGAAGCATACGCAGCAACTACGGATATTTTAGAATACCCTGACAGTGAAGCTGAAGAGAAGAAGCTTATCGATACATTGAAAAAAAGCGTTGGCGAATACGACGGTGCCTGCATTACAGGTACTGTGTCACCAATAAATGATCTGATCATAGCTGAGAGTAAAAAGCGGGATATGCCGCTGGTTTTCTATAATAGCAGGCTTGACGGGGTGGAACATCTTGCATACGTAGGGTGTGACTATATAGCTTCCGGAAGGCTGGCTGCCGGTCTGTCTGCAATGGCAGGCGGTGAAAATGCGAAAATCTGTTTCTTTACTGAGTATGACAGCATAAAAGAAAGTGCAACCGAGCGTATCAGAGGCTTTTCTAATGAGATGAGCTCAAGATATCCTGACATGGAGCTTCTTGGAAAATGGAGCATATCCCTTGATCGCGAAGAAAACAAGCGCTCTGTAAGAGAGATGTTTGTGAAGTATCCGGAGACCAATGTGGTGTATGTTATAAATCCAAGAGATTACGATATATGCAGGCTTATAGCCGCTGAGGACACTGATCACAGGATAAGAATAATCACTAACGATCTGGTGGCAGTGCAGTATGAGATGTTCCACAAGGGACTCATTACAGCAACAATATGCCAGGAGCCTGAAAAGCAGGGCAAGCTTTCACTGGAGATATTATTTAACTATTTGGCATATGGCACAGTTCCTAAAAAGGTGAATTACACAGAGCTTAGCATACATATTGAGCAGAATCTGTAGTCTTTTGTGCAGAATTCAACGTACACATAAAGGCAGAAGTATGTAGTCTTTTATACAGAATTCAGCATATATGTAGAGTGAAGTTTTGTCTTCTTGCGGGCAAAAGAGAAAGCAGAAAGCTGTAGTTTTTTATACGGAATTCAGCATATATGCAGAGTGGATTTTGACTTCTTGCGGGCAAAGTAGGAAAACAGAAAGCAACTGTCTTTGTCGGACATAGGAGCGTTTTAGAGAGCCGCTGAAATGAAGAACGGGCGACATTGTGAACAGAATTATACACTTATTTCTGTGAAATATGTCGTGTTGACAAAATAACCTTCAAAACTTATGATTTATTTGATGTGTGAACGTACACACATTTCAAAACATCCATGTTTATATATGAAAAATGATAGTAAATATCATTTACAGGCATGTTCATTTTTCGCAGTTTTTGTAAAACTGCATAGCAATAATATTTATTTTTAAGGGTAGGAGGACATAAAATGAATAACATTCCCCAGGTTAAAATCGGTCTGGTAGCAGTCAGCCGTGACTGTTTCCCGGCATCACTTGCAATCAATCGTAGAAAGGCATTAGTTGAGAGCTACAAGAAGCTTTACAACGATGTAGACGTATATGAGTGCCCTGTATGTATCATCGAGAGCGAGACTCAGATGGTAGAGGCACTTGAGGACATTAAGAAAGAGGGCTGCAACGCTCTTTGCGTATATCTTGGTAACTTTGGTCCTGAGATTTCAGAGACACTTCTTGCTAAGCACTTTGATGGTCCTGTAATGTTCTGCGCAGCTGCAGAGGAGTCACAGAGTGACCTTCAGGACGGCAGAGGTGATGCTTATTGCGGAATGCTTAACGCAAGCTACAACTTAAAGCTTCGTGGTGTTAAGGCTTATATTCCTGAGTATCCTGTAGGAACAGCTGATGAGTGCGCTAAGATGATCAACGAGTTCGTTCCGATCGCAAGAGCACTTGTTGGACTTTCAGATCTTAAGATTATTTCTTTCGGTCCTCGTCCGCTTAACTTCCTTGCTTGTAACGCTCCTATTCAGCAGCTTTACAACCTCGGTGTTGAAATTGAAGAGAACTCAGAGCTTGATCTTTTCGAAGCATTCAACAAGCATGCTGATGATGAGAGAATTCCTGAAGTTGTTGCTGATATGGAAAAGGAACTTGGCAAGGGCAACAAGAAGCCTGAAATCCTTAAGAAACTTGCTCAGTATGAGCTTACACTTCTTGACTGGGTTGAGGAGCACAAGGGTTACAGAAAGTATGTTACAATCGCTGGTAAGTGCTGGCCTGCATTTCAGACACAGTTTGGTTTCGTTCCCTGCTATGTAAACAGCCGTCTTACCGGCCGTGGAATTCCGGTATCCTGCGAAGTTGATATCTATGGTGCACTTTCAGAGTTCATCGGAACATGTGTAAGTAATGATGTTGTTACACTTCTTGACATCAACAACTCTGTTCCTGCTGATATGTACGAGCAGAGCATCAAGGGCAAGTTTGATTACAAGCACACAGATACATTCATGGGCTTCCACTGCGGAAATACATGCTCAAGCAAGCTTACTGAGTGCACAATGAAGTATCAGAAGATCATGGCTAGAAACCTTCCTGAAGAAGTTACACAGGGAACACTTGAAGGAAACATCGTTCCTGGAGATATCACATTCTACAGACTGCAGAGCACAGCTGATAATCACCTTAAGGCATATGTTGCACAGGGTGAGGTTCTTCCTACAGACTCTATGTCATTCGGTGGAATCGGTGTATTCGCTATTCCTGAGATGGGACGTTTCTATCGTCACGTACTGATCCAGCACAACTTCCCTCACCATGGTGCAGTTGCGTTTGGTCACTTTGGAAAGGCACTCTTCGAGGTATTCAAGTATGTAGGTGCTGAAGTAATCGGCTACAACCAGCCTGCATCACTTCCTTATCCTACAGAGAACCCTTTCAAGTAATTTGAATTATTGATTTATTTGAATTACGGATTAAATTAGTTTGAATCATGGATCAGATTAGTTTAAAGCACCAATCAAATTAGTTTGGGTTACGAAAATAATTAGTTTGAATTTCGGATATTTAAATCACGAATAATTGTCGAACTGCCGCATCATTTTGGTGCGGCAGTTTTTATAATATGTGCTTGAAAATGGGGCTGGATTGCAATAAAATGTGCGCAATGAGATTAAGTGAGCCGTATTACCGCAAGCGGTACATTTTAGGAATATTAGTGAGGTAAGGCAATGAGAATAGTAGCAGCAGAAATAGACAGTGTAGGAAATGATATAGACTACAGCGGTCTTCAAACGCTGGGAGATGTAACTTTTTATGAGGACAAGATAACAGAAGAAAATGCAAAAACACGCCTTGAAGGGGTTGAGGTGCTGTGTATAAATAAGTCAAAGATCACACAGGCAATTTTGGATGATGCGGATGATTTAAAACTTATTTGCGAGTTTGCAACAGGTTTTGACAATGTCGATTTGAAGGCATGTACAGCAAGAGGAATCAAGGTGGCAAATGTAGCGGGATATTCTACATCTTCAGTGGCGCAGCACACGTTTGCACTTCTTTTTTATCTTATGGAATCACTTAAAGACTACGATGAATTTGTGAAAAGTGGCGAATATGCAGCGCAGGATCATTTTAGCAAGGTTGATATCCCTTTTCATGAGCTTGAAGGTGTTACCTGGGGAATTATAGGAATGGGCAACATCGGAAGAAAAGTCGCACATATCGCTGAAGCTTTTGGTGCAAATGTAATCTTTTGTCCTTCGTCAGGAAGAACAACTCACAATTCAGATGATGAGTCATTTGAGATGGTGACATTTGATGAACTATTAAGAAGAAGCGATGTTCTGTCACTGCACTGTCCTTTGTCTGATAAAACCAGAAATCTGATAGACAAAGATGCTCTTGCAAAAATGAAGAAAACTGCAATTCTTATCAATGTGGCAAGGGGGCCTGTGGTAAATGAAGAGGATTTAACGAATGCTCTGATAAATGGAGAAATTGCCGCAGCAGGGCTTGATGTGCTAAGTGTAGAGCCCATGAGAAAGGATAATCCGCTGTTAAAAATCCAGGATAGCAGTAAGCTTCTTATTACGCCGCATATGGCATGGGCTAGTGTTGAAGCCAGAACACGATGTGTAGACGAAGTAAAGAAAAACATTCTTGCATATGAAAGAGGTGAGAATAGAAATATTGTGAATCTTTGATCAGATGCTACTCATGAATGAAGGCATCAATAACTTTCATGAGTGCTTCTTTTTGATAATCTGTAAGCAGTAAATATTTGGAGTTCAGATCAGCAAGTTCCGCATCTGTTTTCCCATTATCTAACTGGTCGGCATCACTGAAAAACTCAGAAAGGGTTATTCCGAATGCATTACAGATGGATTCGAGCTTATCTATGCTGGGATATCTATTCTTGTTGTACCAGGTCACGATGGTTGATTGAGGTACGTCTGCAAGTTTGGCCAGCTTGTAAACGGATAAACGGCGTGCTTGTCTAAGTTCTGAGATACGTCCTAAAGCGTCAAACAATTATGATTGCCTCCATATGCAAAAGCTAATTGAGTGTAATTATAAGCACAAAATGCAAAATGTGCAAAATTTAATTGAGCGTTATTGTAGCCGAAATATGCAATGTGCGTAAAATTTGTTGAACGAAATTGTAGGCTCAATACACACGTATGCAAAATAAATTGATTGTAACTGCAAGCACAATATGTAACGAGTGCAAAACTAATATGACTGTGATTGCAAGTACAATATACATCGTATGTATAATATTTTAATGCGCATATGTGATAGGTAATAATATTCATATACAATACGATGATATGCATATGCGATATATATGGGATTAATGTAGGCGTGAGCTTTATGCTCCGCCTTTTTGTATTAAGAAACTACTCAATTTAAATATAAATTTGCACAAGAGCACCTGACTAATTGGAGCAGGAATTCTGTTGTACGAATCTACCGATTGGTAATTGCAGAGGAAATTCCGTTGTACTAATCCACCAATAGGCAAGGTTAGTCGTGTGTGCTAATTGATAGATGAAAAAACTATTTACAAACAGACATCAATGAATATAATAATATATTAAATGATATTAAATGATATTTTTCAAGGAGAAAAGATGCCTGTCGTAAATTCATATTCCATACTTGATTTTTATGCGCTTCCGGAGGAGATTCATGTGGAACTTATCAATGGCAGATACTATGAGATGCCGGTTCTTGGGGCGATGCATCAGGATTTGGCTTCATATTTTCATATACTTATTGGAGAGTTCGTAAGCGAGCTGGGAATAGATTGCAAAATATATGAAGGCTCTGTAAATGTAATGATATTGCAGGATGACTATAATATGTTTCAGCCGGATCTGATGATAGTTACGGATAAGAGCATCCTTGGTAAACGTGAGGTATATGGTGCTCCTGATTTTGTTTTGGAGATAATCTCAGATGAGATGAGGAGAGCTGCGATAGATGAAAAGGTGGAATGCTATGAGAGGGCAGGTGTGAAAAAGCTTCTGATAGTAGATATTAAGAATAGAAGTTTGACGGTATACGATCATGATGGGAATTCATACAACTGTGAGCAATATGGCTTTGTAGGGAATATGGATATGAATTTACTTGGTGGACAAGTAGTGATGGATCTTGAAAAGATCGGCTGTATCGCAGATGAGTACGGGAAATTCATGGACTGAACATGTTCACTGATAAGTGATGATGTAGATAAATGAATAGGATTCGAGGCCTTATTTTTTGATGAAATTGAAAGAAATGGTATTAAATGGATGAAATTGAAAGAAATGGTAATTAATTTGAACCTATTCACATAATGTATTGGGATAAAATCAATTAGTGGGATAGGAATTGATTACTGTTAGCACAGGTTATTTAGGCGGTTACGGTATCCGTATTAGACCGGATTTACTAATATATAAACTGTCGTTTTTAGCAGTGAATAGAATGAAATAAATGAGAAGTATAAAGAAAATGGCTCCTTAGATTGTTTTTATAAGTTTTGTGATATATCATATAATAGGTTTCGATAAGAAATACAGGTAAATTAGTGAAGGAGAATCGCTATGACATTAGAAGAAGCAAAAAGCAAATTAGAGAAAAACGGACAGATGCATGTCCTCAAATATTATGATGAGCTTTCAGATGCTGAGAAGGCTGCGCTTTTACAGCAGATTGATGAGACAGATTTTGAAGTACTTAAGAATGCAAAAAATCTTGGACATGGTTCCGAGAGAGGAAAATTCGAACCTCTTGCATGTATGCAGCTTTCAGAGATCGAGAAGAGAAAAGAAGAGTTCAACCAGATCGGTACAGATGCAATCAAGGCTGGTAAGGTAGCAGCTTGTCTGTTGGCCGGAGGTATGGGTACAAGACTTGGTTCAGATGATCCTAAGGGTATGTACAACATCGGATTGACCAAGGAAGTGTTCATTTTCCAGAGAATTATTGAGAACCTTCTTGATGTGGTTAATGCAACAGGTTCATGGATTCATCTTTTCATCATGACAAGTGAGAAGAATCATGAGAAGACTGTAAACTTCCTTACAGAGAAGAACTTTTTCGGATATAAGGCAGATAAGGTAACATTCTTCAAACAGGACATGGCTCCTGCTTCAGATTATGAAGGAAAGGTATACATGGAGGAAAAGGGCCGTATCTCTACATCTCCTAACGGAAATGCAGGCTGGTTTTCATCTATGATCAAAGCAGGTCTTGATAAGACTCTTCATGAAGAAGGAATAGAGTGGGTTAACATTTTTGCTGTTGATAATGTGCTTCAGAGAATCTGCGATCCTTGCTTTGTTGGTGCTACTATCGAGCAGAAGGCTGAGGTAGGTGCAAAGGTTGTTAAGAAGAACGCTCCTGATGAAGGTGTAGGTGTTATGTGTCTTGAGGATGGCAAGCCGTCTATCGTAGAGTACTATGAACTCACACAGGAGATGATGGATGCTAAGGATGCAGCCGGAGAGCCTGCATATAACTATGGTGTAATCCTGAATTACCTCTTCAACGTACCGGCTCTTGAGCGTATAGCTAAGAATGAGCTTCCTCTTCACGTTGTTGAGAAGAAGATTCCTCACATCGATGAAAACGGGGAACTTGTAAAGCCTGAGACTCCTAACGGATGCAAATTTGAGCAGCTTGTTCTTGATATGATTCATGAACTTGACAGCTGTGTTCCTTATGAGGTTGTTCGTGAGTATGAATTTGCGCCTATTAAGAATAAGACAGGTAAGGATTCTGTAGAATCAGCAAGAGAACTTTGCAAGAAGAATGGTATAGAGCTGTAATTTTGATATCTTGAAATCTTATGAATATAGTAGACAGGGAGGAAAAAAATGGCAATTTTAGTTACAGGTGGAGCAGGCTATATTGGAAGCCATACAGTTGTAGAACTTCAGAACGCAGGCTATGACGTAGTTGTTATGGATAACCTTGCCAATGCAAGTGAAAAAGTTTTGGGACGTGTTGAAGCAATAACCGGTAAGAAGGTTCCTTTTTACAAGACAGATATCCGTGACAGAGCAGGTCTTGAGGAGATTTTCAATAAAGAGAAAATCGATTCTGTTATACATTTTGCAGGACTTAAGGCAGTAGGTGAATCCGTACAGAAGCCTTGGGAGTACTATGAGAACAATATTGGCGGAACATTAACTCTTGTGGACGTGATGAGACAGCATGGCTGCAAAAACATAATTTTCTCATCATCAGCTACAGTATATGGCAATCCTGCATTTATACCGATCACAGAGGAATGCCCCAAAGGTCAGTGCACAAATCCTTATGGATGGACAAAGTCAATGCTTGAGCAGGTACTGTCAGATATGCAGCATGCTGATCCTGAATGGAACGTAGTGCTTTTGAGATATTTCAATCCTATCGGAGCTCATAAGAGCGGAACAATAGGAGAGAATCCTAATGGTATTCCGAACAATCTGATGCCTTATATTACACAGGTTGCTGTTGGAAGACTTCCCAAGCTTAATGTATTTGGAAATGATTATGATACACCCGATGGTACAGGCGTACGTGATTACATCCATGTTGTTGATCTGGCTGTTGGACACGTTAAGGCTCTTAAGAAGCTTGAACCCGGAAGTGGTCTGTCCATCTACAACCTTGGAACCGGTGTTGGCTACAGTGTTCTTGACATTGTTAAGAATTTCGAAGAAGCTAACGGAGTTAAGATCCCTTATGAGATCCAGCCCAGACGTGCAGGGGATATAGCTACATGCTATTCAAATGCAGATAAGGCTGAGAAGGAACTTGGATGGAAAGCTCAGAACGGAATTCGTGAGATGTGTGAAGATTCCTGGAGATGGCAGAGTCAGAATCCTAATGGCTACGAGGACTAAGGATAGAGCCACAAGGCTTTTCATATATAATTTCTTGTTATTGTTCATACAGCTTTGCGCACTTGCTGTTCAGAGAGTGAGAATGTTTGAAGCTTTGAATATTGGATTTGCCCCATTGCCGAAGGCAACTGGAATTGGCAAATCCAGTTGCTTTGAGCACAGTAAGGTGTGAACAGTAATAATTGCTTGAGGTATTATGTTTAAATTATGGGTACGACTCGTAAATGATAATCATCTTCTGAAGGATACGGTGATTGAGGATAACTCAATGGATACCAGGACGCATAAAGTTATGAATGCGATGGAGAAGGCTTGTTATGACCTTGATCTGAGCAAGCCTATATGGCTGAAATCCACAGTGCATGATTTTCAGCTTCATAATAAATGCAGATTTACCAAGGATGCATTTATTGAAGATATTCCATTCGAATATATGGAAATTCAGGTCATAGAGGAAGATGATTTTTATTATTGAATATGATGAAACAAATGATCAGAAAATGAAATAAATTGTCAATTTTTTGTGTCTTTAAAATCATTAGGAAAAATAACATAAACGTGATTTGCTAGATATTTCCCCGCTTTTTTGAGCATGAATTAAAGTTCAATTAAGATGAGGGAAATATTTTTTTGATACTTTTATCACAATTTCGTCACAATCACTTCCTATACTGAGAACATAGAAAACGGAATGAAAGAAATTATTTATCAAAATTTATCAAAGAAAAGAGGTAATGGATGATGTTTGATAATGAAAATAATGAACAGAACAAAGCAGAACTGGGGGAAAGACAGGAGACCAATGTTAATCCCGGAAGTACCTATGGCTCAGGTAGTAATTCAACAAGTGGTAGTGCAGAAAATGTAAACTCAAATTCTTACGGCAGCGGAAATCAGGGCAGTACCTACGGAAGTCAGAATAATACTTACGGAAACGGCTCTCAGAATAATACCTACGGAAATGGTCAGGGTTATACATATGGTTCAGGCAATCAGAATGGATCATATGGCAGCAACCAGAATAACAGCTACGGAACAGGCAATTATAATCAGAACAGCAATACAGGAAGTTACGGTAATTATTCTCAAAACCGTAATACAAACGGTAATTACAACTATAATAATCAGGGGACATATGGTAATTACCAGTACACATACAATCAACCCGGTATGAATGGAGGAAATGGACCTGTTAAAAGAAATACAGGTAAGAAAGTAGCAGCAGTTATTGCAGCAGCACTTGTTCTTAGTTTAGGTCTTGGTGCAGGATATTACAGCATGACAAGAATTACTCAGATGCCGGCATTGACAGATTCTCAGGATCAGGCCAGCGCAGCTGATAAGAATAAAGCTGCAGACGATAATTCAGTAAACAATGAATCAGGCAGCCAGGCTGATGCAGGATTAGATAGCACAACAGATATCATCGCTGATAACAATTCTGATTCCGGAATCGCACAGACTGAAACTGTTGAGAATAGTAAGACTGTTGTAACCGATGTTACAGAGGTTGTTGCAAAAGCAATGCCTGCCATGGTTTCAATCAACAATAATTACACACAGTCCGCATCATATTTTGGACAGACCTATAGCAAGGAGCTCACTGCATCAGGTTCAGGTATCATTGTTGGAACAAATGACAACGAGCTTTTAGTTGCAACTAACTATCATGTAATAGAAGGTGCTGATTCTCTTGAGGTATTCTTTGTAGATGAGAAAACTGCTAAGGCAGAGGTTAAGGGAACAGATTCAAATATGGACCTTGCAGTTATAGCTGTACAGCTTTCAGATCTTAGCGAGGAAACAAAGAATGCAATTGCTATAGCTACACTTGGTGATTCAGATTCACTTATCCTTGGTGAACCCGCTATAGCCATTGGTAATGCACTTGGATATGGCCAGTCAGTTACAACAGGAGTTATCAGTGCTGTTAATCGTATGATCGATCTGGACAACAGTAAGCAGGGAACATTCATTCAGACTAATGCAGCTATTAACCCCGGTAACTCAGGTGGTGCACTTCTTAACATCAGAGGTGAAGTAATTGGTATCAACTCTAATAAGATTGGTGGCGAAGCTATAGAGGGTATGGGATATGCTATCCCGATTTCAACAGCAAAGCCTATCATCGAGCAGCTTATGACTGAAAAGACACGTTCTAAGCTTGCTGAGGACCAGAGAGGTTATCTTGGAATATCCGGTGTTGGCGTAACTTCAGATGTATCACAGATGTATGGTCTTCCTCTTGGTGTATATGTAGCATCAGTTGCTGATGGAAGCGGCGCTAAGAATGCAGGCATTCAGGAAAGTGATATTATTACAAAGTTTGACGGAAAAGAGATTTCATCTATGGAAGATCTTCAGAACAAGCTTGCTTATTATGAAGCAGGTGAAACAGTTACAGTAACTGTTAAGAGACAGTCCACAGATGGATATCAGGATCAGGATATTCAGGTTACATTGGGTACAAAGCCCACAGTTCAGTCTGACAGCAATACTGAAGGCGAAAAGTATCAGGGCGGATCAAATCCCGATGCTAAGCCTGAAGAAGGTCAGGATGGTCAGGATGGTCAGCAGGGCGGCTATGAGATCAATCCATTTGAGAATCCTTTCGGTTTTGGATTTAACTTTGGTAACTAATTCAAGGAACTATTTAAATGCCATTGGGAGAGTTTCCCAATGGCATTTTTTTATGTGAGAATGTTCTACGTCTTGAATATAGGATTTGCCCCTTTGCCGAAGGCAACTGGAATGGGCAAATCCAGTTGCTGTGAGCACAGTAAGGTGTG
>NZ_JNKH01000021.1:0-53684 GCF_000701985.1 Butyrivibrio sp. WCE2006
CTTCTGTAATCAATAGGATTACAACCATTGACCTGACATTTGCTTGAAGATGAAAGTAAGATGTGGTTAACCGGAAGAAATGTATTTCCATCAGTCCACCCAAGAGTGAGCATTCTGAATCCAAAAAGGTACATATTTTTAGCATGATCATATATCTTTGCAAGCATCTCTACCTTTTTGGAACAGCTCCTTGAATAAGTGGAGTCATCAATGATAAGTGCATTAACTCTGTCTTCAGACGTAGCAGGTGCAATAGATTCCTTACAGATGTTGGCGGCAAGTAGTGTTGTGAAACGAATCCAGTTTATGCTGATGCTATTCATAAAACGATAGTATGTATCTTTGGCAAAAGATAATTCGCTATTTCCGAGAACCATGTCCATGTACATAGATTTGTTTCTAAAAACCAAAGCAAAGGCATAACTCACGATCTGGAGCGGTGTGACGCCTTTCGACTTCTTTGCATTGGATGCTTTGAGAACAGCTGATAAATGAAAACGTTCAAAAAAGTATCTGATAGAATCAGTAATCTGCTTAGAATCGTAGTCGTTCTGTGATATAATTTTAGACAAGGCGTGAGTCTCCTTTGGGATGGTTTTTGGTGGTACTTAAATTATACCAAATGCAGAGGCTTCACGCCTTTAAAAATGCCAGTTCTTATTGAATTATCAAGGTTCTAAAGCACTTTTTTATGTGCGAAGTTTAAGATAATAACACGAGTTGTTCATAAATAGTTTTATGATTCATTTTGTTTTGATTTATTATGTGATAATAAAATAATTACAAAAATTTGTTAAATCTTGAAAATAATAATATAAACATCTTTCAATGTAAAGAATAAAAATATTATAATACATGTGCATATAAAGTTAAAATAATAGACTTATATATAACCAAGGGGATATGAAATATATTGTTCAAGAGTAAATAGAAGATGGGAATAATAAAATTCTATATTTTACGTATTATAAGAAAGGTTGAGAATAATATTGAAACATTTCAACACGCAAGCAGTTTGTATACCATCTAAACACTATATGGTTGATCCTTCGGATAAAGTCGAGCAAATTAAGGAATTTGTTGATGCAGGAGAATATTTTACCATCAATCGTGCAAGACAATATGGAAAGACCACAACTCTTACTGCATTAAAAGAGAGATTAAAAAGCGAGTACATAGTTATAAGTCTGGACTTTCAAGGGATTAGCAAAAGTGGATTCGATTCTGAGCAGGAGTTTGTACAGGAATTTTGCAGGCTTTTGATTAAAAAGAAAAAATCCATCAGTTATTTACCTGACGAGATTGAGAATAAGCTTAATGAATATGTTAATCAGAAGAAACCAAGAATAAAGCTCAGTGAGCTCTTTGTTACATTGACTGAGTGGTGTGAGATTTCACCAAGGGGAATAATTCTAATAATCGATGAAGTAGATAGTGCGACCAATAATCAGGTTTTTCTGGATTTTTTAGCGCAGCTTAGAGATGGCTATATTGCCAGGGATACTGATGATATGCCTGCATTTAAATCAGTTATTTTAGCAGGGGTAACGGATGTGAAACATCTAAAAGCCAGGATACGTGATGATGAGGATGCGAAGGAAAATAGTCCTTGGAATATTGCGGCTGAATTTACAATAGATATGAGTTTGTCCGAGTGTGGAATAAAAGGCATGTTGGACGAATATGAATCGGACCATCATACAGGAATGGATACTGAAGAGATGGCAAAACTCATACATGACTATACTAATGGATATCCATTTCTTGTTAGCCGCATCTGCGAGCTGATAGATATTAGTGTAACTAAGATTCTTACACTTTCCGAAGCGTGGACAAAGGATGGTGTGGATGAGGCTATAAAGCTGATACTTGCTGAAAATAATACATTATTCGAATCCCTTACTAAGAATCTCAATAATATGCCTGAATTAAAGGCTTCAATCAGAAGCATATTGATGGAAGGAACTAGATTAACCTGGAATCCGGATCAAAAGGATATTGTTTTGATGCAGATGTATGGTCTTGTGAGAAATGACCATAATACTGTAAGAATCGCTAATAGAATATTTGAGACGAGATTGTATAATCTTTTTCTATCTGATGAAGAACTGAAAAATAATGTTTTTTCAAGAGAAGGCGAACTGATCAAAAATCAATTTATAGAAGACGGAAAACTTAATATGCGCCGTATTCTTGAGAAATTCATAGAAACATATAATTCTGTTTGTGGTCCATTAGTTGACAGATTTATAGAAAAGGATGGAAGAGAATTATTTTTACTGTACTTAAAGCCTATAATAAATGGAACCGGAAATTATTATATCGAAGCGCAGACAAGAAATCAGACTAGGACGGACATAATTGTTGATTATCTTGGCCGTCAGTATATTATTGAGCTCAAGATTTGGAGGGGAGAGCGATATAATGCAGAAGGTGAAAAACAGATAAGCGAGTATTTGGATTATTTCAACCTTAATACCGGATATATGCTTAGCTTTAATTTTAATAAGAAAAAAGATCAGGGTGTGAGAATGGTACAGATAGGGGATAAGACTCTGTTTGAAGGAACACTTTGAAGAACCAATCTATAAAAAATCTATGAAGAATGTCGATATTACTTGTAAAACACCAGATTATAACGTAGTATTTAATTAGAAATAGATTTACTTTGCTTTGCTTCTATTGTATAATATTAATTCAATGTATAAAAAATATGCAGGCTCACTTGCTGAGGGATTCATGTCGGCTGAACCGGGCACTCCCCTGCTAAAAAAATAATCGTGAACGATTGCCGATAGTAAAGCTTTTGGCTACAGCCAAGAGCTTTACTTTTTATGGAGATAAAATGGATATAACGGATATCAGGAAGTGTGCTAATGCATTTGCGACTTATTTTCTTGAAAGCTTTTATATAGTTGTTACTTACAATGGAAATGGTTTCATTCTTATTGGTGAGACCGATAATTTTCCACATCTAATAGGAATATCAAAGCCGGTTTATAGTTCTAACGGATACAGAACACCAAAGAAGCTGTATAGAGATATAGTTGATGGCAAGCTCATTAGTAAGAAGATTGTACCAAATGTAATATCTACAACTTCCAAAATGTATAAAAAAGTTCGGAACTTCATCAGTAATAGAGATGTTCTTGTAAGCAATAGTTGTCCGATAATTCTGAGATATGATCCTCAAAATTCAAATCGCAAGCTTAATAATGTGGATATACTTATATCAGATTTGAATAAAGGATATATGCTGGGCTGGATATATAATGCCAAGATTAGAGTAAATTCAGATATAGATATTACTAAATATTGCATCAGCACATGGATAGATGAATCGGACGGAACTGTGCAGAGCAAAGAAAAATACATGCCAGGGCAGGATGTTGAGCTTATTAAAACTGTATTGGTATTTGATAAAAATTCAGAACTTCTTCGCCAGAAAGAATACAAGTATAGTGCTAAGCAGAAATTACAAATATTGGATTCCTGTTGCAGAAATAATTGCAATTTATTGTTAGATGATAATAATGCTCGAAATTATATAAAGCTTGCAAAAGAAAAGAATATTTTATGTTCTATAAATGGCGTTGTCTATACATAAAATATATACTTAAGTAAAGCAAAGGTTTTTTATGAAAAGATATAGTTTATATGGACTTATAATTGAATCAGAAGTAGAGTTCATGCAGCTCAATGAAGTCTCTTCAACACAAAAGAATAGCAGAGAAGTACAAGTTGATGCTGTTGTCAGACAGTGTGAATGTGAAGATGAAGTCATAAAATATCTGACAGAACATGATTCATTAAAACGAAAATATGAAATTGGTTTGGATTATGCCTGTTTTTTTAATATGGGTGGTTATTATGTGATCAAAAACGGAAGGGAGATTATCTTCCAGACAGCTAATGATTATACGCCTGAACGTGTTGCTGTATGGCTTCTCGGTTATTGCATGGCTATTCTTCTTTTGCAAAGAAGAATTTTGGCTATTCACTGTAGTGCTGTTACTGATGGAGAAAATGGAGCTTTTCTTATTTCAGGTGAGATGGGAGCTGGAAAGTCCTCTCTTACAAGAAAGCTGATTGAGAAAGGCTTTAAGATGATGGCTGATGATGTTGCTGCAGTTAAACTTGAAGCTGTTCAAGAGTGCAAGCAAGATGACAACAAATTAGCTGACAGAGGCAACAATATAACAAAAGAAGCGATTGTATATTCTGCATTTCCATATCAAAAATTATGCAGGAATGAAGTAGAAAGCAGGAACCTGAACTTAGATGAGCTTTTATATATTGATGAGACAAAAGATAAGTTTCTTGTACCGGCAAAAAATGTATTTATAGATACCCCTCAGAAACTTAAGTTTATGGTTTATTTGGTAGCTGCAGATTCGAAAGAACTTTCAGTTCATAAACTGACAGGTTTTGACCAGCTTATGGCTGTGAAGAATAATCTATTCCTTCATAGGTTGTGCGGTGCTTGGGAGAACGAAAAAGACGTTCTTGAATTATGCATAGGAATTGCAGGAAATTGTCCGGTATATCTTATAGTGAGGCCAAGAGAGGGATTTTATCAGGATAGAATTGCTGAAAAAGTAATTGATATATTTAATGGAAAATTAGAAATACGAGATTTGACATAAGAGGTGAGTGAATGTCAGCTATATGGGGACATATTGATTTTGATGAACAGAATTGTAGTATTGAGTCAATGGTATCGGAATATAAAAGAAAGTGCAAACTGGACAGGATTTCTGAGATGCCTTATAAAAATGCGCTTTTTGGATGCGGGCTGCAGTATATTACAAGAGAGTGTCCTAATGAAGAATTACCTTACTTAATTGACGAGAATACAATTTTAACTACAGATTGTTATCTTTTTAATAGAGATGAGCTGATTAAGGACTTATCGTTATCAGACGATACACCAGATGGTAAAGTTGTTTGTAAAGCCTATTCCAAATGGGGATATGAATTAGTAAATCATTTAAGTGGTTTATTCAGCATAGCAATTTATAATTTCGATAAGAGAGAATTATTTATTTGCTCTGATCAAATGGCTAATAGAAGCATTTATTACTATAGAAGTAATGGTAAATGTACTTTTTCTACATTGATTTCTCCTATATTGCAAGTATATGGAGATATTGCTGTTAATGAAACGTATTTAAAGGATTTTCTCATAGCACCTGGTCTGCTACCAGTTATAAGTGATAATGAAACTCCGTGGGAGGGATTATATATTATTCCTTCAGGTACGTATGTGATTATTAAAGAGAATACTTTTGATACAGTAAGATATTATAAGCCAATTGGACACAAAAAAATAAAATCGATAAAGCAGGCAAAAAACGAGTTTTTGGAAATATATGACCGAGTGGTAAGACAATGTATAAGGACTGATGGAAAAGTATCAATAGCATTAAGTGGAGGATTTGATTCATCTTCTGTAGCAGCTTTTGCTGCGAAAAATCTTGATAAAGAAGGTAAACAACTTTTTTCGTATACATATGTACCATACTATAAAGATGTCCAAAAGGAGATGCCTAGAAATTATATTAGTGACGAAACAGATGTTGTAAAAAAAACAGCCCAAATGTACCCTAATATTGTAACGAGTTTTGAAGATGATTCAGGGGAAACGTTTATTGATTCTGTAGATCATTTTTTGGATATTTTGGAGATTCCATATAAAGCTTATGTAAGTTTGCCTACTATAACAAGAATATTTAAAAAGGCGAAGGAATCCGGAAGTAAAATATTTCTGACAGGTCAATATGGTAATGTCACGGTATCATTTGGAGATGTGTATTTTGCCATGATCCATTTATACAAAAATAAACATTTTTTAAAATGCCTGGAATATTATAATAATTATTATAAGGCTATTAGACTTAGTAGAAAGTCTAATTTAAAAGTTGCTTTTAAGTATATAAGGGATTGCTGTAAAAATAATACTTCTAATACTGACTTTAGCGATGTTGAACTAAATAGATTTGTAAATAAAGACATTCTTAAGGAATATAATGTAGCAGATAGATTTAAAAAATCTAATTTTTTAACAGTTAATTCAAAGTCGTTTACAGTAGAAGATTACTATAGATTCATTTCTGTTTCGAATTCATATAGCGGTGTGGTTGACACTAAAATTGGACTATATACAGGGCTATTGCAGATTGATCCCACTAGACACCCGGATATAATTGAATATTGCATGTCTATTCCTTATGAATATTTTGCCTACAATGGAATACCGAGATACATGATTAGAGGTTTTATGAAAGATATGCTGCCTGAAGATGTGCTGTATCCATATGAAAAATATGGTGCACAGGAGGCTGATTGGCTGCGCAGACTAGAGGGGAAAATACCGGAAGTTATACGCATATTTGAAGCTATGAGCACAGGAGTCGAAATAAAGCATATTAAAATTGATGAGTGTATTAGCTTTTTAAAAAAAGATAATGCGTTGATTTATCAAAAAAACTCTAATTATACTCAGTTATTTATTATATTTGTATACGCTAAATATATACGAAAAATAGCACGCGATACTTGATGGGAGAGAAAAGAAATCTTATTGCCAGGTGAAAAAATGTTACAAAAATGATATATTACTTTACTGTTATTATTTTTTGCTCTATATTTGTTTCAGATGTTTTATATGAAAGGAGTTTTTTAGATGAAGAAATGGAATAGACCAGAAATTGGTTGTATTGAAATTAGTGCTACAGAGTATGGATGGCCAAATGAGAAAATAGATTTGACTTTTTTTGGTGTTCCGATTGGTGATGGCCCTGATAACAACAGACCTCAGCCTCAGCCAGGTCCTACACCTGATCCTACTCCGGATGTAGATCCTACAGGTTATACCAGCTAATAATCTAGTTAAAGGAGCATGACCTTTTATAAGGAACATGCTCTTTTTTGTTCAAGCAAAGTCACAAGCTAGGTGACCATGATGGCATGGATATATGGCGATGTCCGTAGGGGCAAATAACCAGTCTCTCTTGGGCTGAATAGAACAAACAAGATTAAGGAAAATCTTAGATATGTCAGTAGCAATTGCTGCGGGACATTTGTTTGGTGTGAACATATATATATTGCCAATATTATAATGCTTTTGATATAGTTAATATTTTATTCTTTAGAGTCACATGTACTAGTTGTGAATTGGGGGAAACTTTATAGGAAAAAAGTGTGGGATGGGGTAAGGTTTCCTGATGAAATAACAAAAAATGAGGATGAATATGTTTTTCCTGCAATCATGGAGTCTTCTCAAAGGATATACTTGACGAAAAAGGTTGTATATAACCAGGTATTTACTAAGCATAGTATTACTCGAAGTGAGTATGGATTCAAAAATCTTTTCCATGCTGGCGGTGCCGCTGAATTGACTAAATATCTGAAGAATAAAGAATACTATGATATTGCTCTTTTCGAATTTGGGATAGGTACCAGATCTATAATAGATTTTAATGGAGTATTGAAGGACGAAGCATGCCAGAAAGAAATCAAAAGGCTTTATAAAGTGTTTTGCAAACTAGCGAAGGAATTAATTCCTCATGTCAATTTCAAGACCAAAATGAGATTATTACTTTTCAGGTTTTCTTTGAAAGGATATACAGTTTTTCAGAGAAAACATGCTAAAATTGTTGCAAAATAGAATTTGCGTTTGCAGAACAAATGTACTATTATTTTGTATCAATCTTGTTAAGAGGAGTGAAGTAGCATGACAAGATAAGGATGAAGTCAGCTAAGGGAATGTAAATGGTGTAATAATTGTTGTTCTTATGGTAAAAAGTCCTAAGGTTTTCAAACAATATGAATCTGACCGATATATACATAGAATTACAAAGGCAGTAGCTGATAGCGGCATGGAGTTTCCTATGTTTAGACAAATGGCTTTTGTTCAATTGGATAAAGCCCTTGAACTCTTTATATCCGGAAAGTACAATAAAGATGAAGATTTTGAGTTATAAAATTATTAGCTATGATCGAAGATATTAATAATGATAAAGTGCGTGAAGAAACAATGAACGATACATTATATGAGGATATTCGTAACGATGTAGCGTCTATAAATAATTTCTAGATAAATATAAGAAACAGAAATGTGAAAAATAATTTGAATTGTGTATATAGATGTGAAAAGAAATTTTATATCAGCGTATTGGAATATTATTACATAAAACAGTTGGTACAAGCTTTGATGAAACAAGATCCTCATATGGAAGATAAAGGACAGTACTATGTAAGAAGCTTGTATTTTGATTCTGTTGATAACATAGATTATTATTCAAAGCTTTCCGGAATTGAAGAAAGAAAAAAGCTAAGGCTTCGTATTTATGATATTGCTGATACAGCTGTAAAGCTTGAAATAAAGAACCGTTATGGTGATTATATTGAAAAGGAATCATTAACAATTACTAAAGAAGCTGCGCTGTCAGTAATAAATGGAAATTATTCGTATCTTGAAACATATACTGATAGTGTTGCTGTAAAAGCACTTAACATTATGACAGGAAAGTTGTATAAGCCAAAAGTAATTGTTGATTATGATAGAGAGGCCTATGTTTACCCTGAGCATAATGTCAGAGTGACCTTTGATAAGTATATCAGAGGCGCTTTTTCTGATCGGTTGTTTGATGAGAATATTGGCATGGTTCCGGTTATCAGAGAGTCTGTAATGGTAATGGAAGTAAAATATGATAGGGTGTTTCCTGAATTTATTAAACAAGCCATGAGTTCAGCAGCTATTCAGTATTCTTCTATAAGTAAATATTGCATGGTTAGAGAGGCATTAGCTTAGCCAAAGATTTTTCAATTTTAAAAGGATTTTAATTTTAGAATGAGTAAACGAGAGTTACTATATTATTTGCTTGAAAACAACACAAATATCTCAATTGAAGAGATTGCGATTGGGTTAATAATGTCAGTACTTCTGGCATTTTTTATTTGCTTTGTATATAAGAAAACCTATACCGGAGTAATGTATTCTAAAAATTTCAACGTTACATTATTGTTGGTAACAATTATTACTACGATGGTAATGATGATAATAGGAAGTAACCTGGCGCTTTCTCTTGGTATGGTAGGTGCACTTTCCATAATCAGATTCAGAACAGCCGTTAAGGATACGAAGGATAGTGCTTTTATATTTTGGACGATAGCGGTTGGCATAGCCTGCGGATCCGGAATTTACATAATTGCAATTTTGGGAAGTGTTATTATTGCAGCCATTCTTTTCTTTATAAGTAAAGGAGTCTTTGATGATACAACATACCTGATCATAGTTCATACAAGAGAGAATGCTGATGTAGATAAAGTAACTGATATTATTGAAAAGCATTGCACAAAGACCAATCTGAAAATGAAAAATGTTAATTCTCAGGGGACAGATATAACTTATGAGGTGTCCTTTAGCAAAGGAAAAGATTCCAAAATAACAAAAGCAATTAAAGAAGTTGATGGGATTAAAGCAATTAACATAGTTACTTATAACGGAGAAATCGCGGGGTAATATTTTGAGGAACCGTTATTTTTACAGATTAACCGGCAGCATACTTTTGATGCTTCTGGTTTTTCTTTTAATATACTGTATCAAATCTGAATATAGAGATATTAATGCTTATCCTGAAAATGTAACAGGAATTACTCTCTGCATTAATGAAGTTATGTATGAAAATCTAGGTCAGCAGTTAGATTCAGATGGAGATAACAGTGACTGGATTGAAATTTATAATTATGGAACAGAAGCGGTTGATCTTTATGGTATTTCAATTGCCGATCATGTTGTTGATGATAAGAGATGGCATTTTCCTGTTTATGAACTTGGGGCAGGAAATTATCTTATTGTATGGGCTTCAGGGAAAGATAAAGTCACAGATGATGGGGAGATGCATACTGATTTTTTGATAAATCCATCTGACAGACTGATCTTATATGATGAGAATAATATTATTATTGATGAAATGGAAATTAAATCTGCTGTTCAACCTGGGATATCGGTCGGAAGACCTGTAAAAGAACCACAAGTCCTTGCAATTCTTTCAAATAATTCACCCGGATTTCCCAATAATGCTAAGCCTGTTTCCTATGTACCAAGAGTGGATACCAAGCTGGAAGCACCTTCTTTTTCTGTACCATCAGGAATATATGAAGAATTTGCGCTTGAACTATCTACAAATGATAAAGAAAGTGTGATTGTTTATACGTTGGATGGTTCAGAACCTGATGAAAATTCGCATGTTTATACAGGACCTTTGACAATCAGAGACAGAAGTGACGAGGAAAATATATTTGGAAATACAAAGACTACACTCGATTATCTGTTTAAGAAAAAGTGGGAAAACTCATATAATTACAAAGGCGCGGTGGTGAGAGCCAGAGCTTTAAAAGATGGAGTATTGTCCAAAGATATTTCAACAGAGTCTTTTTTTATAGCGCCTAAAACATCCATGAATATTGTTTCATTGACAGTAAATCCGGAGGAGATGTTTGATGAATGGGATGGTCTGTATGTTCCTGGCAAAACATACTACTTATGGAAAAAATATAATAAAAGCATAGAGAATTCTTTTTCTACACCTGCAAATTATTATTCGGATAAAAAGGTAAATGCGCATGTTCAAATTTTTAATAAAGACGGAGCACTTAAAGCTGATAATGATGTAAAACTGAAGGTGGCTGGTTCAGCATCAAAATCCAATGCAGCAAAGGGACTAAGATTGATAGTTAATGATGAAACTGCTGGTTTTGATGTAGGGATATTTGAACTACTTCCGGCAGATAATTTTGAGGATGAGATTAGTGGGGACGTTAATGCGATTACACTAAGACCCAGCGGATCAGATTTTAACAAGACTATGTTTTGTGACGTGTTATGTCAAGCTCTTATAGCCGGAAACCTCGATGTTCCATATCTTGCTGCAGAACCTGCAGTGCTTTTTATCAATGGAGAATACTGGGGAATTCATAATATCAGAGAAGTGTGCAATGAAGAATATTTTTACAGACACTATGGGATTGATAGTGAAAATCTAAATTTAATCAATCTTAATATTGGTACGGCTCCGTATGTAACGGAAATAATTGCCGGTACAGATGATGATCTTGAGGAATACTATGATCTTATTGAGTATGTTAAAACTCATGATATGAATGAGCAGGCTAATTATGCATATTTTTGTGATAGCGTGGATGTAGATAATCTTATAGATTACTTAGTGGCAGAAGTTTATTTTGCTAATTATGATTGGCCGGGGAATAATTATCGTATTTGGAGAGCAGACCAGCCTGATTCAGCTTACGGCGATAATAAATGGAGATTCTTCCTATATGACCTTGATAAAGCCTTAACGTTTTCGGATTTCAATTCGTTGGAATTTCTTTTTGAAGAAAATTATGATAAATCAATTTTGGAAGGAATGAGCCACTATCATGATGAGAACAGGGAGCTCTTCTATAGTCTTATAAAAAATAAGGCTTTTTCTGATAAGTATTATAATAGGCTGAAAGAATGTCTGGATACTTGTTTTTCTGAGGCGACAGTAATTGACAAAATTGATACTATCTATGAGATTTACGCTCCAGAGATAGAATCTCAGTTTTTACGCTGGCATACTACCGATGGATGGCTGAAAAAGATTAAAAACATGATAAAGCCAGGCTATTCAGAAGATGACATTTATACAGTTGAGAATTGGGAAAATAATGTAGAAGCTATGAAGAAATTTGCAGAAAGCAGACCTGGTGTTTTACGAGAATACATAAAAAACATAAAGTGCGGTAATGGCAATTAAAACAACCTGAATTAATTCATACAAAATTGCAATGAATGCTGATTTAATTGTATACATTTGGTGATCTTTTTCATGTAATTGTTGTTCGCGTTTTTATAAATAGGAAGGCATTTTATGTAACTTTATGCGTTCTGGAAATAGATATGCGCAAAAAGCAGCTGAAAGGATGGAACAGGCGAGTATAATAATTTCGCCTGACGGATCTGAGAATTTTAAATTTGCTTTTCCTCCAGGTTCTAACACCTATACAATGATGATAGGTGCTCAATTTGTCAGGGATAAAGGAACAAGAGTTCTTTTTACAGGACATGGTGGAGATGAGGGCGTTAGCCATAGATGCAATGTCTATGAGCTTTTTTATAATCATGAATATTACCACTATTGGAGAAATATCTGGTCGCTGAATCCGGGGCGAAGACGAGTAATAAGAACACTTAAAAAGGGATTTAAAAATATAACTTCTTCAATTAGGGATAATAGAGAAACTTATCTTAACTGGTTTGCGTCACCGGAGCTTTTAAAAGCTGATTTTTCTAAAGGCTTTAGGAAACAAAAAGAGAATACTTTAAAATTTGCTTTTGATCCGGTCGCATATATCCGTGATGACGGCAGCCGTAACAGACTCGATAATCTGGCTCTATTTGGAGCTTGTAGTGGTGTGAGATATCTTATTCCGTATCTTGATTATAGGGTTATAGATTATGCTGTTTCAATTCCAAGGCATCTATACATGAAGCATGGCGTAAAACGCTATATTTTCAGGCAGGCTTTTAAGGATATAATGCCCAGATCACTTTATAGTGTGAGGATAAAAGAAGATACAAGCGTTACTAACATCAAACCTGACGAGAACTGGTATGAGGAATATTCAAGGCGAAAGCAGGAGATTATAGGCGCTCTGGACAGGCATTTTTAGATAATTATTTTTCCGCAGGAAAATATTAACCGATGATAATTTCATGGATTGTATATGGGACGAAAAAAGAAACCGACAATTGAATTCCGCTTTTATGAGATTCCGCAGGGCCAGAGCTGTCTGGCTCTTCTTGGTGAGAAATGGATCAGGGTGTACGGAGAAGCGATAAATACTTTGCATTTTCACAATCTGTTTGAAGTTGGTTATTGCAGATATGGGAATGGTATCGTTGTTCTTGATGAGAGAGTATGCCAGTATGAGACAGATATGTTTACAGTCATTCCTCCTAATTATCCGCACACGACAACAAGTGAAACAGAGAACTTCTGGGAGTATTTTTATTTTGATGTGGATCTTGTGGCACAGCAGATTTATCCGGGGAATGTGCCAAAACAGAGAGAGGCGGTTGCTATTCTGAATAAAAGGGCTGATCTTACCCATGCTTATGAAAAGCCGGAGATCGCCGGAATCATAAAAAGTATCATGGAGGAGATGCGCGATAAGAAGCCTTATTACAAGGAGACTACAAAGAACCTTATCAAGACTTTGTTCTTCATGATAATGAGAATGCACAAATCAATGGAGGCCGAATCACCGACGCTTGTTGAGCGGGAGACCGGTGATGATATGATGAGTATAAAGCCTGCGATTGAGTATATAGAAGAGCACTATGCAGATGAGATAAGGGCGATTGACCTGGCCAATTCCTGCAACATGAGTGAGACTCATTTCAGAAGGACATTTGATGGCATTATAAATATGGCACCCATGGACTATTTAAATCTTGTCAGGGTTCAGAAAGCCTGTGACACCATGAAGAAAACTGATTACTCCATGGAGATTGTTGCCGTCGAATGTGGCTTTGGTAATGTGTCGACTTTTAATAGGAATTTTAAAAAGTTCTTGGGCACATCGCCATACCAATGGAAGAAAAATAAGGATAATTATGTGGGAAAACTCTTAGATTACAATATTCATGCCCTAAAAGGCTGGTAATAGTGAGGGATACTCTATTTAAACAATTAGTTTAGTTCAAACTTTATTCAAAATTTGTTCATATTTGGTCGATAATGCACGTTTTAGTTACTAAAATGTGCATTATTTTTATGTACGATTGGTATAATATACATATATTTGATTCAGAAAGAGATTATTTCAGTCGAAATGACCAAAAAGTACAATTTGATGGTTTTGATAAAAATAATCTGAGATTAGATAATTTCACTAATAAGAATCAAGTAAGATACTATATTTTATTTTCATTAGGGGAGGACACAATAATGAAAAGAAAAGCATTATCAATGGTACTCGCATCTGCAATGACACTTTCAATGATAGCAGGATGCGGTGGAAGCGGAAGCGCAGACACAGCTACAACATCAAATGAGACTACAGAAGCTACTGAGTCTACAGACAGCACAGAAGCTACTGAGTCTACAGACAGCACAGAAGCTACTGATAGCGCTACAGAGACAGCTGATGCATCTGCAGAAGAAGAGGCTGCACCTACAGCTGATGTTTCATCAGAAGGTGAGCACGAACTTTCAGTTTACGCTTGGGATAAGAACTTCAACATCCCTGCTCTTGAAGCAGCTGAGAAGGCTTATCAGACAGTTGATCCTGAATTCAAGCTTAATATCATTGAACAGTCAGCTTCTTCAGACGTTGAGAACGCTGTAACACTTGCAGCTAACTCAGGTGATTATTCACAGCTTCCTGACATCGTTCTTTTCCAGGATCACTACATCCAGAGTTATGTAACAAACTATCCGGATGCCTGGATCGATCTTGAGGATGCAGGTATTGACTGGAGTAACCTTGGTGCTGAGAAGATTTCATATTCAACTATCGACGGCAAGCACTATGGTGCACCTGTAGACAACGGAACATCAATTTTTGCATATCGTACAGACATCCTTGAAGAGTGTGGATACACAATCGATGATGTAACTGGCATTACATGGGACAGATGGCTTGAGATTGGCCGTGATGTTAAGGAAAAGACAGGTAAGTACCTTCTTTCCATGGACCACAACGGAGATGATCTTCCTTACATGATGATGCAGGCAGAAGGTCTTTCACAGTGGAAGGATGGACAGCCTTTCTTCGTAGGTAATGAAGAACTTAAGCAGATTCTTCAGGTTATTATCACAGGCGCACAGGACGGTGTTATCTATCTTTGCAACGACTGGTCTGAGTACACAGACACTTCAATCATCGGTGATCAGGTAGCAGGCGTATTCAATGGTAACTGGATCATTCCTACAATGGAGCAGGTTGCTGAGAATAGTGGTAAGTGGCAGATTACAACAATTCCTACACTTTCAGGTAAAGAAGGCTATGCTGCAAACGGTGGTTCATCACTTTATGTAACAGCTAACTGCACAAAGCCTGATCTTGCTAAGAGCTTCCTTGCTTACACATTCGGTGGCGGAGACGGTGCTATGGATACATATGACAATGCTCTTCGTGACGGTGGTGTTATCGGAACATGCATCTCTGCTTCAAAGTCAGATGTATATCAGGAAGGCGTAGACTTCTTCAATGGTCAGTCAATCTATGCTGATATCGTTAGCATGGGTGCTAACGTTCCTGTAGTAGAGCAGAGTGATTATCACTACAATGCACGTACATACATCCAGGCAGCTATCACAAACGTAATCAATGGTAGCGACCTCGATACAGAACTTCAGAACGCTGAAGATCAGGTCAAGTTCGAGATGGGACAATGATAACTTGGCGAGGTATTTTCGAGCCTAGTTAGAATTGTTGTTCTGGCGAGCGCAGCGAGAGCAGAACTTCCCGCTTTGAATGATAGACTATCACAGCTGGTTAGGACTGTTGTTCTGGCGAGCGAAGCGAGAACAGAACTTCCTTGTGAAAAAACAAGCGAGATCAGAACTTCCTGAGCAAAAATATTAGAGAAGGTTAAATTTATATGGGGAACCGTCTTTCGGTTCCCCATATCTATAAAAAAATTTGGGACATTTTTCAATATAGGTATTTGTGATTTTAAGGAGAACAAAAATGGAAAAGAAAAAGAAGATGAGCCTTTTAGCTAAACAAAGAGCAGCAGGCTGGCTATTCCTTGTTCTTGCATCCGCGATGATTATAATAATGAGCTTTTATCCGATGGTACAGGCACTTATTACTTCTTTCAAGACAGGAACGGGTAAAAATTTCAGATGGGCTGAGCCATGGAACTACAATTACATAAGAATGTTCCAGGATAAGATGTTTATGAAATCAGTAGGAAACACCTTCCTTTATCTCATTATTCAGGTGCCAATCATGCTGATTCTTGCAATTTTACTGGCACAGCTCTTAAACAACAAGGATCTTAAATTCCGCGGTCTTTTCCGTACTTGTGTATTCCTTCCTTGTGCAGTATCGCTGGTATCATATGCACTTATTTTCAGATCAATATTTGCAACCCAGGGTCTTGTGAATATTATTCTTACAAACCTTGGAATCATTCATGAAAACATTAACTGGCTTGGCCAGACCAACACGGCGAGATTTGTAATTATCATAGCGCTGATATGGCGCTGGACAGGATACAACATGGTGTTCTATCTTGCCGGACTTCAGAACATTGAATATTCAGTGTATGAGGCAGCCAAGATTGACGGAGCAAATGCATGGAAGACATTCTGGTACATGACAGTTCCGCTTCTTAAGCCCGTAATAATAATGACATTTATTATGTCAATAAATGGTACTTTGCAGCTCTTTGATGAGTCAGTAAACCTCACAAACGGCGGACCTGCAAACACCACGATTACAATGTCTCATTACATTTACAATAACTCATTTGGACAGGGTGTAGCTAACTTTGGTTACGCATCGGCAATGTCATTCTTCGTACTTATTCTTGTTGCAATACTTGCAGCAATCAATTTGAAAGTAGGTGATACACGTGACTGATAAAAAGAATAAAAGCGCCATTCAGAGAAGGCTGATTCCTACATACATATTTTTGATCATAGTTTCTGTTTTTTCCGTGTTTCCTCTTTTCTGGATGTTCACGGCAGCAACCAACCAGACTGTTGATGTATCAAGAGGTAAGATATGGTTTGGTAATTACATGGTACAGAACTTCAACAACCTTGTGAATAGTTCCAATCTCTGGAAGTCATTTGGTAACTCGCTTTTGTACTCAACAGTACAGACATTACTTTGTATTTTCATATGCTCACTTGCAGGATATGGTTTCGAGCTTTATCACGACAAGGCTAAGGATATCCTCTTTGCTATACTTCTTATGGCAATGATGATTCCCGGTGTTGCTACAATGATTCCTCTGTTTACCATGATGAGCAGCTTCAAGCTTCTTAACACAGTATGGGGCTTTGCGCTTCCTGCCATATCGACGCCGTTTATGATCATGATGTTCAGGCAGAATTCCAGAAACTTCCCTGTGGATATTATGGAAGCTGCAAGAATTGACGGACTCTCAGAGTTTGCGATTTTCTTCCGTATGTATATGCCTGTAATGAAGTCAACCTATGCAGCAGCAGCTGTTATCACCTTCATGAACTCATGGAACGCTTATCTGTGGCCCAGAGTCGTAATGACAGACAACAGAGCGCAGACAATGCCTATGCTTATTGCCAATCTGGCAGGCGGTTACACAATTGATTACGGTATGCTGATGATGGGCGTTTTATTCTGCTCATTACCTACAATGATCGTATTCTTCGTACTGCAGAAGCAGTTTACGGAAGGTATCACAGGTTCTGTGAAATAAATTTTATTGGCAGCGTACTTGGAGAGGAAATTATGAGCGAGTTTAATTATGAAATAGTTAAGGACCCTGAGATTTTTCAGGAAAACAGGCTACCTGCCCATTCTGATCATGTGGCATATAAGTCAATCGCAGAGCTTTTGACAGGTAAAACAAGTTACAGGCTTTGCCTGGACGGGGTATGGCATTTTCATTATTCAAAAAATGTAAAGGATGCACCCGTAGAGTTCTGGAAAAATGAATATGACACATCTGGATGGGACAGGATAAATGTTCCTGCACATATTCAGATGGAGGGCTATGATAAGCCTCAATATGTAAATGTGCAGTATCCCTGGGATGGTTCAGAAGATATACGACCGGGCGATATTCCAGAAAAATTCAACCCGGTTGCTGATTATGTAAAACTGTTTACACTCCCAAAAGATTTTAAGGGAGAGAAAGTCTGCATTTCTTTCCAGGGTGTTGAGAGCGGCTTTGCTCTTTGGCTCAATGGAAAATACATAGGTTATAGTGAGGATTCATTTGATCCTTCCGAATTTGATCTTACTGATGCACTTGTTAAGGGTGAGAATAAGCTTGCTGTGAGAGTATTTAAATGGACCTCAAGCAGCTGGTGTGAGGACCAGGATTTCTTTAGATTTTCAGGAATTTTCCGAAGTGTCTACTTATATGCTGTGCCAAAGGTTCATGTCACCGACCTTAAAATAGAAACAGGGCTTTCAGATGATTTCAAGGATGCCACACTCCTCATTAGCGCTGCTACATCCGGTGCTGGAATGATGGAGCTGAAGCTCCTGTACAAGGGTGAAAAGGTTCTTGAAGGTAAAATACCGCTTTCATCAAATGGTCTGACCACTGGAAAGTGTGACTTTGAAAAAATACATTTATGGAGTGCGGAAGAACCAAATCTTTACGAGCTGTATCTTACTATTACAGACTCCATGGGAGTCGTACACGAGGTTATACGTCAACATGTTGGACTTCGCAAGTTTGAGATGAAGGACGGCCTGATGCTTCTTAATGGAAAGCGCATCGTGTTTAAGGGCGTAAACCGCCATGAATTCAGCCATGTTAATGGCCGCGTTCCCAGCAGAGAAGAATTAGTTCAGGATATTGTCACAATGAAGAGGAACAATATCAACGCCATCAGAACAAGTCACTATCCTGATGATTCTGCGATCTATGAACTCTGCGACATTTATGGTATTTACATGATTGCTGAAAATAATCTGGAAACCCACGGTACTTGGGAGGCTTTTGAAAGAGGCATTGAAACTGAGGATTATGTTGTTCCCAAGGATAAGGAAGAATGGAAGGCAATGATGCTGGACAGAGTGGATTCCTGTTATCACAGAAACAAGAATCATCCATCAATCCTTATCTGGTCTATAGGAAATGAAGCCTTTGGCGGCGCTGTTCCCTATGCCATGAGCAAACGTTTCAAGGAACATGACAAGACAAGACTTGTTCATTATGAAGGAATATGTCACGACAGAAGATACAATGACACTTCTGATATGGAGAGCCAGATGTATCCTCCGGTTGCAGCTATCAAAGAATTTTTGAAGAAGGAAAAGGATAAGCCTTTTATTTGTTGCGAGTACACCCATGCCATGGGTAATTCCTGCGGAGGCATGCATCTTTACACAGATCTTACCGACACAGAGCCTAGATATCAGGGCGGATTTATCTGGGATTACATTGATCAGAGTATTTTGAAAAAAGACAGATATGGCAAGTACTTTGAGGCATATGGCGGAGATTTTGGCGACAGACCCACAGATTACAATTTCAGCGGAAATGGTATTGCATACGGTGACAGAACTGAATCACCCAAAATGCAGGAGGTTAAATTTAATTATCAGAACATCTCTGTAATTTTTGAAAAGAACAAGTTCAAAGTTGTAAACAAGAACCTTTTTGTAAATACAGACGAGTTTGATGCTACATTAACACTTTTGGCAAATGGCGTTAAAATCCATGAAATGAATTTTGAATGTGATGTAAAGCCTTTATCAAACAAAAACTTCAATATTCCAAATGAGATCACTGAAGTAATGATGGAATATGAATCCGGCTTTTCATTACAGTCAGGAAGCCTTGAGTTTGTGTTTATAGTATCGTTTGCACTAAAAGAAAATACTCTCTGGGCTAAGGCAGGACATGAGATAGCCTTCGGACAGACGGTTCTTAAAAAGACCACGAAGCCTTTTAAATGCAGTGACAAACTTCGCATTGTTCGCGGAAAAAACAATATCGGAATATATGGTGATGAGTTTTCAGCCCTGTTTACATATGGATCTCCGGGACTTGCATCCTATGTTTATGCCGGAAGAGAGATGATAGAAAAGGCACCTGTGCCTAACTTCTGGAGAGCGCCAAACGATAATGACTGCGGAAGCATGATGCAGCAAAGATATGCTCAGTGGAAGATTGCAAGCTTATATGCATCAATGAGGGGAAAGCCTGATGAAATGATGAGATTTGCAAATATCACAGAGGGGAAGAACAGCATAACCATATCCTATAACTATTATCTTCCCACATCTCCTGAGTCAGATTGTGCCGTAAGCTATGAGGTATTTGGTGATGGCACTATAAAGACAGAGATGAGCTTTGATGCAGTAAAAGGGCTCCCTGATATGCCTGAATTCGGTATGCTTTTCAAGCTAAATGCTGACTATGACAACGTGACCTGGTATGGCCTTGGACCGCAGGAAACCTATGAAGACAGAAAATGTGGCGGAAAGATAGGAATTTACAAAAACAAGGTTTCAGATAATATGGCAAAATATCTGGTGCCTCAGGAATGCGGAAACAAATGTGATGTTCGCTGGGCAGAAGTTACTGACCTTAAGGGGCGTGGGATGAAGTTCTTTGGAGATAATATTTCCTTTAGCGCACTGCCTTATACTCCTCATGAGATGGAAAATGCCATGCATGACTTTGAACTTCCTCGTGTGCACTATACGGTTGTGAGAGCTGCACTTGGTCAGATGGGAATAGCCGGTGATGACAGCTGGGGAGCAAGACCTCATCCGCAGTACAGACTTCCTGCAGGAAAGAATATGAAATTTGTATTTTTATTTAAGGGAATTTAAAATTTTTTTGGCTGAAAAAATCGCATGAAAATCGAACAAATTGGAAACGTCTTGGTTTTCTAAGGATATTACGACGTACATTTCGATTTTTATGGATGAAAATCTTTAATCTATAATATATAATTAGTATAGATGTGAATTTTAAAGGAATTCATATGGCTATTAATACATAAACCCCTCAGTTTGAGCAGAGCACTTGGTGAGGCATTTTCGAACCCGGTGGAGCTTTCACAGAGAGGTTTATGCTTATTAATGGAAAAATAGTTAAAAAGTATGGAGATTTATTTATGGCAAAAAGTATGAAAGAATGGAAAATTGGGGATCCAATGATCAACGAGAATGATTATTGGCAGGATCCAAATTATGTGGCGGAGGATCCTGAGAAGGAAAAGCTTGTATTACAGCTTGCAACATTGATCACAGACCGTTATGTGAAAAAACTCACAGGTAAGATCAATAACAAAGATCCGGAGTATTGGATGCTGGATGCTGTTTTGAACAAAGAACAGGTAAAGTTTTTGATCAATTTCAAAAAGACACGAGTTCCTTACAGCATTGAAGAACTGGCAAGCATGAATAACATGAGCGTTGAAGATGCGCAGAAGATGGTAGATCGCCTTGTCTGGATAGGTATAGTCGAGATGAATCGCGCTAAAACTCCTGATAAGCACAAGCAGTATGAGCTTCCTATTTTCGTTCCTGGTTCTGCTGAGTTTATGATGATGCAGGAGAAACTCACAGATGAGTTTCCTCAGCTTGCAACATTCTTTAACCTGATGACTCAGCTTCCGCTGGCAGGTATTACTCAGATGGTGCCTCCGGGAGGCGCAGGTATCGGAATGCATGTTATTCCGGTTGAGAAGGCTATAAGTATTGAGAATAAGTCTGTTCCCGTTGAACATCTTTCACGCTGGATAGATATGTATGATAAGTTTGGTATTTCAGAATGCTCCTGCAGAAAGCAGCAGACCATGCGAGGCGAAGGTAGTGGTCAGATTCGCGGTGAATACTGCATCGGAATGGGTGATATGGCTGAATACATGGACAGCCGCGGAATAGGACATTATGTCAGCAAGGAAGAAGTCTACGAAATCCTTGAGAGAGCTGAGCGTCATGGCTATGTTCACCAGATAACCAATATAGATGGTGAAGGAAAAATTGTTGCTATTTGTAACTGTGCACCCGGTGTCTGCAATGCACTAAGAACATCTCAGTTGTATAACACACCCAACATGTCAGCATCAGCATATCGTGCGCATGTAGAAAAGGATAAATGTGTTGCCTGCGGAAAATGTGTTGAGGTATGTCCTGTTGGAGCAGCAAAGCTTGGACAGAAGCTTTGCAAGAAGGACGGCTCAGAGGTTAAATATCCCAAGACAGAGCTTCCCGATGGTAAGAAATGGGGACCTGAAAAGTGGAATTACAATTTCAGAGATGATGCCAAGATTAACTGCTACGATTCAGGAACAGCACCTTGTAAGACAGCCTGCCCTGTTCATCTTTCTGTTCAGGGTTATATCAAGATGGCAGCTGAGGGCAGATACGAAGATGCATTAAAGCTTATAAAGCAGGATAATCCGCTTCCTATGATCTGCGGTGCAGTCTGCAACAGAAGATGTGAGGACGCCTGCACAAGAGGTACCATCGACCAGCCCCTTGCTATTGATGAGATCAAGAAATTTATAGCTTCGCTTGATCTTAAGAAGGAGAACAGATATGTTCCTCTTTGTGAAAAGCATGATGGCGGAATGTGGTCAGATGACTATAAGATGGCAATAATCGGTGGCGGTCCTGCAGGTCTGTCAGCAGCATATTTCCTCAGAATAGATGGATATCCCGTAACTGTTTTTGAAAAGGAAAGCCGTCCGGGTGGTATGCTTATGAACGGAATTCCCGGCTACAGGCTTGAGAAAGATGTCATTGAAGCTGAGATAGATGTAATGAAGCAGATGGGCATTGAGTTCAAGTGTGGCGTAGAAGTCGGAAAAGATGTGACCATCGAGGAACTCAGAAAGCAGGGCTACAAAGCATTTTTCATAGCAATCGGATGTCAGGGCGGACGACTTGCAGGAGTTCCGGGTGAGGATGCAAAAGGCGTTCAGACCGGTATTGATTTCCTTAGAAAAGTTAACCTTGATCACAGTGTGAAGTTGAATGGAGAAACAGTCGTTGTGGGCGGCGGTAATGTTGCAATAGATGTAGCCCGCACTGCTGTAAGAGCCGGAGCTTCAAAGGTAACAATGCTTTGTCTTGAGAGTGCAGAAGAAATGCCTGCTGCAAAGGATGAAGTAGAAGAAGCAAAAGAAGAAGGAATTGAAGTAAAGAACGGCTGGGGACCTAAAGAGATACTTACTGAAAACGGCAAGGTTACCGGTATAGTATTTAAAAAGTGCACCTCTGTTAAGGATAAGGATGGAAGATTCAATCCCAAGTATGATGAAAATGAAACTATTACAATAAGTTGTGAGAATGTTTTACTTTCAATCGGACAGTCAATTATATGGGGAGATCTTCTTAAAGGAACTCAGGTTAAGTTAAGACCTAATGGTGGTATTATTGCTGATTCTCTTACTCTTCAGACTGCAGAACCTGATATCTTTGCAGGTGGAGATGTATTTACAGGTCCCAGATTTGCCATCGATGCTATAGCAGGCGGACGTGAGGCATGCGTTTCCATGAACAGATTTGTACATCCCGGAAATCGTCTTGATCTTGCAAGAGACAGAAGAGAGTTCATTGAACTTGATAAGGATGACATCAGAATTGAGAGCTTCGACAATGCACCTCGTCAGATACCCGGTAAGAAAGCAGGTATAGCTAAGGAAACCTATGATGATCTTAGACTTACTCTTACAGAAGAACAGGTGAAGATCGAGGCAAACAGATGCCTTGGATGCGGAGCAACTACCGTTGATGAAAACAGATGTATCGGTTGCGGACTCTGCACTACAAAGTGTGAGTTTGACGCTATCCATCTTAGCCGTGATATACCTGAAGCAAGTACCATGGTAAGATCAGAGGACAAGCTTAAGAAAGTTGGTCCATATGCGGCTAAACGTGCAGGCAAAATACTTATTAACCGTGTGACCGGTAAGAAATAAATTTCAGAAAGTAATAATTATTACAATTACTTTAGAAATAAGGGCTGTGCCAGGATGTGAAATTTTCCAGTGCACAAGCCCTGTTTCATTGCATGGCTATTATTGTCAAAAGCCACATTTTGTGGTATATTTTTAAATTGGCAAAGGTTCATTTTGAACGATATTATGAAGAACAATTTGCCAAAATAAAATTATTAATTCGGAGGCATCCTTGCTTAAGACATTTTCAATAACTGACATAGGTCAGAAACGAAAACTGAATCAGGATTACGTTTTTTCCTCCGAGAGACGGATCGGGAATCTGTCAAATGTATTTATTGTAGCTGATGGAATGGGCGGTCATAATGCCGGAGACTATGCATCAAAGTTTACTGTTAATACAATGGTCGAGGAGATTGAGAGATCCTTTGAACAGAATCCGGTGCGTATTCTCGAAAATGCAATCAAGATCGCTAATCAGAAGCTAAGAGCGAAAGCTGCTGAGGATGAGCATCTATATGGCATGGGAACAACAGTTGTTGCAGCAACCGTTATGGGGCGTTATTTACAGGTTGCTAATGTGGGGGACAGCAGACTGTATGTCATAGGAGATGATATTCGTCAGATAACCCGTGATCATTCACTGGTGCAGGAGATGGTGCGCGCAGGCGGACTTGATCCTGAAGAGGCACGCACTCATAAAGAGAAAAATATCATTACACGTGCTATAGGCGCTGATGATACAGTTGATGTGGATTTCTTCAATGTTGAGCTCGAAAAGGGGGATATCGTGCTCATGTGTTCCGACGGGCTTACCAATATGCTCGAGGATCAGGAGATTCGCATGATCGTCAGTGGTCAACGGGATATTATAGAGAAGGCACAGAAGTTAGTGGATATGGCAAACCAGCATGGCGGTAAGGACAATATCGCTGTTATCCTGATTGAGCCTTTTGCTGACGGAGGAGCTGAATGATTAAGATTGGAATGATGATCGGTGACCGATACGAGATTCTTGAGAAGATCGGAACCGGTGGTATGTCTGATGTTTATAGGGCAAAAGATCATAAACTGAATCGTCCTGTTGCGGTCAAGGTACTAAAACAGGAATTTTCAGAGAATGATAATTTTGTATCCAAATTCCGTGTTGAAGCCCAGGCGGCTGCCGGTCTTATGCACCCCAACATCGTGAATGTGTATGATGTAGGTGATGAGAATGGTATCCATTATATTGTAATGGAACTCGTAGATGGTATTACTCTAAAGAGATATATAGAGAAAAAATCGAGACTTTCCGTTAAGGAAGCAGTAAGTATTGCTATTCAGGTTGCTATGGGACTTGAGGCTGCCCATAATAACCATATTATCCATCGTGATATCAAGCCTCAGAACATTATTATTTCTAAAGAAGGAAAAGTTAAGGTTACTGATTTCGGAATAGCGAAGGCAGCAACCAGTAATACTATTACTTCTAATGTCATGGGTTCCGTTCATTATACTTCACCTGAACAGGCCAGAGGCGGATACTCAGATGCCAAGAGTGATGTATATTCACTTGGTATCACACTATTCGAGATGCTTACAGGACGTCTTCCTTTCAATGGAGATACGACTGTTGCCATTGCTATAAAGCATATTCAGGAGGAGCTTCCTTCACCGGCGGAGTTTAGTGATGAGATTCCGATAAGTGTTGAGAAGATTGTAATGAAGTGCTGCCAGAAGAGTCCTGACAGAAGATATCAGAGCGCTGCAGAGCTTATTACTGATCTGAAGAGATCACTTATAACGCCTGATGAAGACTTCGTTAATCTGGTAGATCCGGATGAAGAGAGTGCTACAAGAGTTGCGACAGATGCAGAGGCTAAAAGCATCAGTAATATGACTGATACTGAGCAGATGAGACTGAATGCCGATGTTATACGAGAGTATGAGAATCATAAGAGACACGATCAGGATTACGGCAGACATCGTGATGAATATGATGATGAAGAGGATGATTATGATGGACGAGGTTTTGGGGACAGTGCCAGAATTGAGAGACTGACCATTGCACTTGCCATAATAGGAGCAGTTCTTGTCGGTGTCATAGTGATCATACTTGTGGGAAGGAGCCTTGGAATCTTAGGTGAACCCACTGAGGCTGAGATACAGACAGAGAGTATTACAGGTGAGACATTTCTTTCAGATGGAATTCAGGTGCCTGATGTCACCGGACTTTCATATGTAGAGGCTGTCACAACACTTAAAGATAAAAACTTTAAATTTGAAAAAGTTGAGGACGACGAGAGTTCACTTGCTAAGAACACAGTCGTTTCACAGGAACCTGATGCCGGACAGTATGCAGAAAGCGGTTCAACAGTTAAGATAACTGTCAGCACAGGAAAGGGATCTGAGCAAAGTACAAAACCTTCCACTGAAGCTTCCAGTGCAGATTCATCCAGCGTAGCCTCAACACAGGAAGAGCCTAAGGATTCTAAGGTTGCAGTTCCTAATCTGGTGGGACTTACGATTGACGAAGCTGTGGCAACTCTTTCAGAGGTCGGACTTGTTCAGGGCAGAGTAGTTGATGTTAATAATGACAGCTACGGTGTTGATGTTGTTACTGCACAGAGCCAGCCTGTAGGAACAAAGGTTGAGCCGGGAACATCCATTGATATGGAAAAATCGATTGGACCTACCAGTGTATCTTATAGTTTTTCAGGAGATATCACAGCTCCCACTGAAGGACAGAATTACACTGATGGACTTTCTGTTCACGTATCTTTTGTAACAGCTGATGGTACTTCACTTCTTGATACAACAACGGCTTCATTTCCTATCACAGGGGTTATCCGTACAGGACTTACATCTGCAACAGGTGTGATAACATTCACCTACACAGCAACAAGTCCTGCTACAACTGATGAGTACGGTAACGTGATTGAAGGTCGTACTGAGGAATATACAGTGACCAGAGCAGTTACTTTTACACAGAGCAACTGATTTAAGTAGGAGTACTATGAAGGGAAGGATTGTTAAGGGAATTGCCGGTTTTTACTATGTAAACACAGGAAGCATACGTGTTTATGAATGTAAAGCAAAGGGCATTTTTAGAAAAGACAATATAAAACCACTCGTTGGTGATTATGTAGATATTGAGATCATTGATGAGGATGCCGGAACAGGTAATATTACTAAGATATTACCCCGGCGAAATGAGCTTATAAGACCGCCGGTCGCGAATGTCGATCAGGCGGTTGTTCTGTTTGCTATAGTAAAGCCGGATCCGAATTACAATGTGCTTGATAAGTTCCTGATTCAGATGAGAAGGAATGGCCTGCCTGTAATCATCTGCTTTAACAAGCAGGACATAGCTTCAAAAGAAGAGCAGCAGGAGCTGATGGATGCTTATGAAAAATGCGGTTATGAAGTCATTTTCATAAGTGTTCATGAGGGTGCAGGGATAGACAGACTATGTGAAAAGCTCAAGGGGAAGACGTCAGTGGTTGCAGGCCCCAGTGGAGTTGGAAAATCATCGCTTCTAAACAGGCTTCATCCTGAGGCAGCCATGGAGACCGGAGAGCTAAGTAAAAAAATCTCCCGTGGACGCAATACAACAAGGCACTCTGAGATGTTTTTTATACCTGCTTTGTCAGATGAGGAGAGTTCAACCTACATCTTTGATACTCCGGGATTTACCTCACTTTCACTAAAGGATATAACTGCGGAGGAATTACCACTGTATTATCCTGAGTTTGAGCCCTACGAGCCTTTTTGCAGATTTGGAGGATGCAGCCACATTGCAGAACCTGATTGCGGAGTGAAAAAGGCTTTGGAGGACGGAGAGATTTCAAAGGTAAGATACGATAATTACAAGATTATTTATGAAGAACTGAAAAATATGAAGCCGTTTTATCGGTGATTAGGCAGATTGTTTGATATTAGCTTAGCCTGATGTGAACAGAGAGGCTAATGAAGTGGAATCTATTGTTTCTGATATTGTGCATGTTCCATAGCTTAATGTGACATATTTGATTTAGAAATAGAATGGTTGGAGGAAGTTTGAATGAGAATTAAATTGGATAATGGTGTCATAAGTGCAGAAATAGATACTCATGGTGCTGAACTTAAAAGTGCAAAAATAGCTGAGAGAGAGTTTATGTGGTGCGGTGATGCCAAATTTTGGGGACGTACATCACCGGTTCTTTTCCCGTTTGTCGGCGCTGTTGCTGATGGTAAATACCGTCACGCCGGGAAGACATATGAAATGGGACAGCATGGTTTTGCAAGAGATATGGAGTTTACCTGTATAGAGAGTACTCCGGACAAGGCAGTTTTTGAACTGAAATCAGATGACGTTACGGTTACAAAATACCCTTTTGATTTCGAACTTCAGATTTCATACGTTTTGAATGCGAACACAATAAAAGTCGGCTGGCTTGTAAAGAATACAGGTAATGAGACTATGCCGTTTGCAATAGGTGCGCATCCTGCATTTAACTGTGAACTAAACGAAGATGGAACACTTAAAGGAAATTACATTGTTCTCGGAGATGGTGAGCAGAAATCTGCCTCCAATGATATAAGCTATTCTGGAAAGGCTCTGAAAGTAAGAAAATTCCACGATCCTCTGGCAGCTAATGAATTTTATGAGCTTACTCCTGACAACGGCAGGATAGCAGTTGATGAGCATACATTTGACGGTGGTGCAATTATACTTGAGGACAACCAGGTATCAAGTGTTGGAATAGCTTCTTCAGAAGGAAAGTGCTTTGTTAAGCTTGATTTTGAAGCACCGGTTCTTGGCATATGGTCACCTGTAGGAAAAAATGCTCCTTTTATCTGCCTTGAACCATGGTATGGAAGAGCAGATGCAGAAGGCTTTAACGGAGAACTGGCAGAAAGAGAGTATGAGCAGAAGCTTTCTGAAGGTCAGAATTTTGAAGCCGGATATCTTATTACATTGAATAAATAATAAGATAATGTAAAGTCAATTATGAAAACAGTAAACTGTCCTAAGAGATCCACATCAAGCAGTACTCCTTAGGATCATGGAAGGAATATATAATGAGTCCTGATAATAGTTCTGAAATTACAAATATTTCACATGAGCAAATAACTGCGCTTACAGACAGCGCCATTGAAATGTGTGCCAAGATGGCAAATATTGAAATCAGCCCTACCGGCAATGATTCGCTGAACAAGCTTGATAATGTTATTGATCAGATCAAATCATTACGAAAGAAAAATCTCGTAACTGAGGAAATAGCAAGGAACATTGCTGCTCCTTTTGGAATTCTTGCAGGAGAGATTATGCTTAATAACAAGCTTAAGGATGCAGGTTTTTCATGGGTTACAACTAATAACTCCACTAAGTCTGAAGGACTATCATCAATAATTCTTAGCGATAAAGCAGGAATAAACACTATAGATACCATATCTATGGTCTATAAAACGCTTCTGGACGATAATGAATCCAAATCCTCTCTTAATCAGTTTTTTGAAGCATTCTCACTTGTGCTGAGTATGACTTCCTGATTTGATTTACCTTTAGATTTTTACGAAATAGACACATTTTAATAACATTTTTTCGGTATTATTTTTATTGGTATTTCAAAAAACTGTAAGAAAGGAAGGCGTATGAGAATACTTGAATCAAAAATTGCAGAATATGTTGGGAATTACACAAGAAGGCATGGTTATCCACCTACCGTTGAAGAGCTTATCAGAGCTTTTAGTATACCCACTGTAATGTGTATGATGTTTTATATTTTAAATCTTTACAGAATAGGAATGATAAGAAATTCTCTTTTTTTCGGAACGGGGAACCTTAGGCTGATACCGATGAAAGTAAGATAAACTTTGCTGTTAATTAAATAGTGATGTATATGAGCTTTACACTATAACAGGATAATTTCTTCAGTTAAGGAAGCTCTATTATAAAAGCCCACAATTTCCGGTCATAGAAGTTGTGGGCTTTATTCACGAAATAACATCTTATCGTCTATTTACGCATCCTGAGGATTACTTTGTGCAAAGATTTCCAGTTTTTCTACAAATTTTTCACCCATTTCACTGAGCTTCACGCCTTTTCGTAAAATGTATCCGAAGGTGAGATTCTCTTCCTCTTTTAATTTAATATGAGTAAGATCAGAAGAATTGAGACTATCACCAAGCATTGCGGCTCCGACAGCATAGCCATTGAGTCCAAGCATAAGTTCAATTGATGTGGCTCTTTCGTTGGTGCTTATTATCTTTTTGTAATCATAGGTTGCAAGAGCCTCTTCTCTATAATAAAAAGATGTATTATCGCCCTGATCAAATACCATGCAGGGGTAATCCTGAAGCTCCTCTAATGATAGTTCGTCCCTGCCTGCGAGAGGATGATCTTTTCTCAAGTACACATAAGTATTTCTGGTGAAAAGCTCATGAAACTCCAAAGAAGCATCAGCAAATATCTTTTTAAAAGTGTTTTTATTAAAATCACTGAGCGCTATTACACCTATTTCACTTTTCAGATTTTTGACATCTTCAATTACTTCGCTTGTCTGAGTTTCTTTAATGGAGAACTGATACTCATCAAGGTCATATTCTTTAACAGTTTCAATAAATGCATTAACAGCAATAGTATAATGCTGCATGGAAACAGAAAATGTAGGCTTATCATTCCTGGTATTAAGATATTTCTCTTCAACCTTTTCAAACTGTTCCACAGCATTTCTGGCATATGCAATAAATGATGCTCCAGCTGATGTTGTCACAACTCCGTTGTGGACTCTCTCGAAGATCTGTATTCCAAGTTCTTTTTCCAGATCTCTTATGGCGCTTGAAAGACCGGGTTGAGATACATAAAGCCTGTCAGCAGCCTTTCTCATGGAACACTCTTCATCAATGGCAATAACATATTTAAGTTGTAAAATAGTCATCTTGAAACCCCTTCTATTTTTTATATTCAATAATATAGCACAAAATGCATTCCGTAAGAAAAAATGATTCATAAAAATAATTAGCACTCACTTGACAAGAGTGCTAACAAGTGTTATAACAGTTATAGAACAAGGGAACAGAAATAAAGGGAGCAATAAAATAGAATGGACTCCGGTTCCGATGCTCAACGTTTATAAATTCTTTTATATATAAGGAGGTAACTATTATGTTGATGCCTAGTATTTTTGATGAGAAGTTGTTTGATAACTGGTTTGATTTCCCGATGTTTGGAGATTTTGATAACACCGAGAGGAAGCTCTACGGAAGACACGCTGACAGACTGATGAAGACAGATGTTCATGAGAATGATGATCATTATGAAGTTGATATTGATCTTCCGGGCTTTAAGAAGGAAGAGATTTCACTGGAACTTGATAACGGATACCTTACAGTGAGCGCAGCTAAGGGACTTGATAAGGATGAGACAGATCACAGAGGCAAGCTTATCAGACAGGAGCGCTACAGTGGCTCAATGCAGAGAAGCTTCTATGTAGGTGAGAACCTTACGGAAGAAGATATCAAGGCTACATTCAGACATGGTGTTCTTAGTCTTAATGTTCCTAAGAAAGAACAGGCTAAGGTTCCTGAGAAGAAGATGATCATGATTGAAGGCTAATGTAAAATCTTCCGGAGCAAAATAACCAAAGAAGAAAGAAATAACTTCTTTAGCAAATAAGCTAAAGAAGAATAAAATCTTCCTTAGCAAAATAACTAACGGATAACAGAATATCTTCGAGATTTGATGGCTTAAAGATAATTAGATCCCCTTAAAGTATTTCCGAGTCTGATATAAGGAATACACTTTAAGGGGATATTTATTTGAGTAAAAAATCAGTGTGCTGTCTACAAAATAATAAGTATCAAATTGTCCAAATTACTTTATTGCGTACATTTTACTTTTAAAATTATTATTGTATAATTAATTAAAATGTTTTTGAGGAGGATTGGAATGAATAAAAAATTTGGAATTAAAGAAGTTGTAGCAGTTGGTATAGGAACTGCTATTTTTGTGGCATTAACTGCTGTACAGATACCGTTGTTTTTGATACCTAACACATATCTCCAGCCCAGAATGGCAATACTTGCATTCTTTGCCGCAGCTTTTGGACCTATTGTTGGGGGTGTGATCGGAGTTCTGGGACATGCTCTTGGAGATGCCATATTTTATGGCTCAGTATGGTGGAGCTGGGTTATTCCTGAAGCAGTTGTTGGTGCTGCAATTGGATTTTTTGCTAAGCAGTACGCTGTTAAGGAAGGGAATTTCATATCAACAACCAATGTACTGATTTTTAATGGGGTGCAGACAGCAGCCAATGCTATAGCATGGATCGGAATTGCACCTGCTCTTGATATTCTTATTTATGCAGAGCCTACAAATAAAGTATTTATTCAGGGTGCATTTGCATTTGTCGGTAATATCATTATCATCGCAATTCTTGGAACAATCCTTATATCTGCATATTCAAAGATTTCAGGAAAATCATCAGGACTAAAATTGGAGGATTAACAGTTTCGTGAGTGAGCCTATTATTGAGTTTGAGCATTTTTCTTTTAAGTACAAAGCTCAACAATTTCCAACACTTAATGATATTAATCTGAAGATTTACCCCGGAGAAAAAATTCTGATTGTAGGACAGTCAGGTTCCGGGAAATCAACTCTGGCTAATTGCCTTAATGCACTGATTCCATGTTCATATTCAGGTGAGGTTAATGGAACACTCCGAGTTTGTGGGAAAAATCCCGGCAAGCTCGGAGTGTTTGGCATGTCACAGATTGTAGGAACAGTACTGCAGGACACAGATGGTCAGTTCATTGCACTTACGGTTGCTGAAGATATTGCATTTGCTTTGGAAAATGACGATGTACCGCAGGATGAGATGGTACAGAGAGTGGCAAAAATATCGGAAAAGCTTGAACTTACAGATTTACTGGATTACGCACCCGGAGCTATGTCAGGAGGGCAGAAGCAGAAGGTTTCAATTGGCGGAGTTATGGTGAGCGATGTTAAGATCCTTTTGTTTGATGAACCGCTGGCGAATCTGGATCCTGCCACCGGCAAGAGCGCCATTAAGCTGATAGATGATATATCAAAAAATGATGATGTCACAATTGTGATCATTGAACACAGACTTGAAGATGCACTTTACAGGGATGTTGACAGGATTATTCTGATGGGCAATGGAACGATAGTTGCAGACATGAGACCTGACGACCTTCTTTGCAGCAATCTACTTTCTGATAACGGAATCAGAGAACCGCTCTACATATCTGCGATTAAGGCTTCAGGAGCAAAAATACAGCCTTCGTCCAATCCGAGAAATATCGAGATTATGGACTTAGAGCCGTACAAAGAAGACATAAAAAAATGGTTTTATTCCGTTAAGCCTTCGGTAAAGCAGTATTCAGAGGATGTCATTTTAGAGGTAAAGAATCTCTGTTTCAGATATGACAAGAAAAGAGATATTCTGAATAATGTCAGTTTTAAATTAAGACGGGGAGAGATGGTTGCTCTGGTTGGAAAAAACGGAGCGGGGAAAACCACGCTTTCTTCGCTTATCTGCGGATTTTTAAAACCGGTTTCCGGTGATATATATTTTCGTGGACAGGATATTTCCGGTCTTTCCATAAAGGAGAGAGGGGACAGGATAGGGATTGTGATGCAAAGCCCGAATCAGATGATCAGTAAGCCTATGATATCTGAGGAAGTCGGACTTGGTCTCAAGGTCAGGGAAGTGCCTGATGACGAGATTGAAAAGAGAGTAAATGAAACTCTTAAAATATGCGGTTTATATCAGCAGCGAAACTGGCCTGTGTCAGCTCTTTCTTTTGGCCAGAAAAAACGACTTACAATAGCATCAATTCTTGTGATGAATCCGGAACTAATCATCCTTGATGAGCCCACTGCAGGGCAGGATTTTGCACATTATACGGAGATAATGGAGTTTTTGAAAGAGCTTCGGGATAAGACGAATATTACCATACTGATGATTACCCATGACATGCATCTTATGCTCGAATACACAGACAGAACGCTGGTTTTGACAAACGGTAATCTGATAAAAGATGCACCTCCGTTTGATATTCTTACTGATGAGAACACCTGTGAAGCTGCATATCTGAAAAAGACATCTCTTTACGATCTTGCCGTAAGATGTGGTATAGAAAACCCGCCTGAATTTGCAGCCAGATTTATCGATGATGAAAACAGGCACAGGAGAGCATCCGACCGGAGTAAGTCAGAGCAAGGAGGCAAAAATGGCTAAGGTTTTGTCCTATGAAAAACAGGATACATTTATTCATGAACTTAGCGGACTGACCAAACTGATAGTATTTCTCCTTTGGTGTTTTACAAGTGCGCTTACCTATGATACCAGAGTACTGGCAGCGATGCTGGTTATAGGTGCGGTGATATATTATATATCCGGAACCAAATGGGAACAGGTCTCGAAAGTTTTTTATGCAATCATGTTTTTCATGATCATCAACATGCTGGGAATATTTATATTTGCACCCTTTGAAGGTTGTAAAATCTATGGTACGAGAACAGACCTTTTTGCTATATTCGGGAATTACATTGTTACGAAAGAACAGCTTTTCTATGAACTTAACGTCACAATGAAGTATTTCACGGTAATACCTGGAGCTTTCATTTTCCTTACTACCACTGATCCCAGTGAGCTCGCGGCATCCTTAAACGGCATCGGAGTTCCCTACACTTTAGCTTATGCAGTTGAGATTGCCCTTAGATATATTCCTGATGTGCAGGATGATTTTCATAAAATAAAAAATGCTCAGGAAGCAAGAGGAATAGAGATGAGCAAAAAGGGAAATCTCATTTCCAGGATCACCAATACAGCCGTAATAATATTTCCGCTTCTTTTTTCATCCATGGAGAGAATTGACATAGTAAGTAATGCCATGGAACTTAGGGGCTTTGGCAAAAAGAAGAAACGCAGCTGGTATTCAAGAAAAAAGCTGACCGTGAGAGATTATGTAGTGCTGTTTTTTGCTGTGATTCTCAGTGCTGCGGCGCTTATACTCACATATCACGATGGGAACAGGTTCTATAATCCGTTTGTTTGAAAAATACGATATTTTTAAACATAAAATTATTATCAATAAATTTATAGAAAATTTATGTATTCTTTAATATAAATACAGATACATAAGTCTTAATTCATAAACATCGATTCTTATAGTGGTAGAATTATTAATATCATTATGAGGTCGGTGTTTTTATGACGAAACAGAGTACACTACAAAAAGTACGTTTGGTATTCATTTTGATAAGTGTCCTGAGTCTCTTGGTAGCCGTCTGGTATCTTCGGCAGTTTGTGACAAAGGATAGTACTCTCTCGATGGGTAGCCCTATTTACAAAGGTGAGGTGCAGCATCGAGTTCTTTTGTTGACTTCTTATAATTCCCAGTATTATACATTTGAACCCCAGGTTGAAGGGCTTAGAGAAATCTTTGAACCAAATGGCATCGAATTTGATGTAATGTTCATGGATGCTAAAAAGCACGGCTCTTCAAAAGATATCGAAACATTTCACAATTATTTTGTTGAAAGAGTAAATATTCAGAGAGACTACGATGGTGTGCTGCTGGCAGATGATGAGGCAGTGAAATTTGCGATGCAATATCACGAGGATATTTTTCATGATATCCCCATTGTTTTCTTTGGTGTAAATAATATGACTCTCGCGCAGATGGCCGTTGAGAGATACGAAATGTATGGCTTTTTTGAAAATGATTATCTTGTTGATACCATAGAACTTGCCATTAAGCTCATGCCTGATAAGAAAGTATATTATGGAATTCATGATAATTCTCCGGCAGGTCTGGCAGACAGGGTGCTTTATAACAGAGTAAAAAATAACCATCCTGAATATGAATTCAAAGAGATAAATATCGCCACAATACCTTTTGAAGATCTGGATACAGAAATTCAAAAAATACCATCAGATGCAGTTTTGATTTTTATGACCTGCTTCACTGATTCTGTTAAGGTTGTCCATTCCACAAATGAGATGACCAACATAATAATAAATAATACGGATATTCCGATAATGCGTAATTTTTCCAGTGGTTTTAGTGATGGTGTGCTGGGCAGTATTGGTATAGATTTTACAATTCAGTGCAAAATGGCAGCAAAATATATGACTGACCTACTGAGCGGAAAAAGCATAAAGAATGATAAGCTGGTGGTTGATACTCCGCATTTTTCCGAATTTGATTATCTGATGCTGCAAAAATATGATATCGATGAGAAAAAGCTTCCCAATGATGCAGTCATATTCAACAGACCACTGACTTTCGTTGATATGTATGGAAATTTATTCCCTACACTCGGACTTATCTTTCTTTCTATGGTTTCACTTCTGGGTGCTGTATACACTACGGTACTTATAGGTAAAGAAACCAATAATGAACTAAGGGAATCCAAGGATGAGCTGATCAAATCCCAGGAAAAGCTAAAGTATCAGGCAGAACATGATGACTTTTTGGATATTCTGAACAGGCGAAGTGCTGTAGATTATCTGCGCGAGAATTTCACCATAAAACATGTATATTCAGTTCTGATGATAGATATAGATAATTTTAAGGATGTAAATGAGACCTACGGACATCAGCTTGCGGATGAAATATTGAAATATCTGGCACTGGAACTTGAACACATGGCGGATGCCAGGAACTGGATGATCGCCAGATACGGAGGCGACGAGTTCCTGCTGATGGTGCCAAATGAACAGCTTGATGAAAACTCAAATTCAATAGAAGAGATATTAAATATGTTCAGGACACCGATTCCTGTTGGAGATGAAACCATCATTCTGTCCTGCAGTATCGGAATCTCTGTGTCTGACGGTGCGACTTTGCCCGATCAGCATATCATGAACGCAGAGATCGCCATGTATGAAGCAAAGGTCAGAGGACGAAATAAAGCCTTCAAATATGCAGATGAGTTAAAGAAAAAAGTTCGTGAAGAAAACAAGATCAAGGCAAAGATTCTTGATGCTTTCGATAATGATGGATTCTACATGGTATATCAGCCTCAGATTGATGCAAAAACCAAGCAGGTAACAGGCTACGAAGCTCTTGTAAGAATAAAGGCAGAAGGGCTTTATCCCAATGTGTTTATACCGATTCTTGAGACCAGCGGATGGATTGGAAGACTTGGAAGAGTTACGACCGAACTGGTAATAAAACAGCTTGCAACCTGGCGTGATGAGGGCAAAAAACTGCATCCTGTTTCCATAAATTTTTCAAGTAACCAGATAGGTGATACAGGTTACGTGGACTTTATTAAGGGCCTTCTTTCGAGTTATAATATTTCTGGAGAGTTTGTTGAAATAGAAATAACTGAAGGACTTTTCCTTGAGCGCACAGACCAGGCAGAGAGACTGTTTGAGCAATTTAATGAGCTTGGAATCAAGCTTCTAATGGATGATTTTGGAACCGGCTATTCCTCCCTTGGCTATCTTACATATATCCCTGTTGATTATGTAAAACTCGATAAATCCCTGGTTGATGGTTACTTAGAGGATGGAAAGGATTCTTTCATAAAGGATGTCATCCAGCTTGTACATGACATCGACAAGAAGGTAATCGTTGAAGGCGTAGAGGAGAAGTGGCAGTATGAAAAGCTGAGAGCATTTAGCGCTGATATTATTCAGGGATATTATTTCAGCAAACCACTTATGCCCGGTGATGCGATAGAATTCAGAGCCGATGATAAATAAAAATATCAGAATTCTGGTACCTTGAGGGAATGTGATATTCGGGCAGATAAATAGTTCCTGCAGAAATTTGATAATAAGTTGGATTGTTAAATTTTATGGGGAAATGATTAATGCAGGAGATCTAAATAGGGGAGAGTGCTGTGGAAAAAAATAGAGGGTTTAATGAGTTCAGGAGTAAACTTTTCAGAATTATATCTGTGGGATATCTCGGAGATTTTCCGAGTGTAGTCTATGACGTTATAGGATCAGCTGCTCTGGTATTAAATCTTGTCGCAGCGGTCCTTTCTACATTTGATGACGTACAATCTGTATGCGGCAGTGTTCTTGAACAGGTGGAATACTGGACCGTTCTGTTTTTTGCCATCGATTATATTTTAAGGGCAATATGCGCTAAGTGCATGTACCCTGATAAATCTGAATTTAAGGCATTTATCGCCTATTTCTTTTCACTGCTTGGAATAATTGATCTTTTAAGCTTCTTACCATACTATTTGCCGTTTTTCTTTCCGGCTGGAGCCACGGCCTTTAGAATGTTCAGAGTGGCCAGAGTTCTGAGGCTTTTCAGAATAAATGCTTACTATGATTCCTTAAATGTAATAACTGAGATCATTAAAAATAAAGCGCAGCAGCTTTTATCTTCGGTATTTATCATAGCTGTAATGATGCTTGCATCAAGCCTGTGCATGTACTCCCTTGAGCATGAGGCTCAGCCTGATGTGTTTGAAAATGCATTTTCAGGAATATGGTGGGCTGCATCAACACTTCTGACAGTAGGTTATGGAGACATTTACCCTGTGACTATTATGGGAAAAGTCTTTGGAATTATACTTGCTTTTCTGGGAGTTTTGATAGTAGCCATCCCTACAGGTATTATTTCCGCAGGTTTTGTGGAACAGTACACTAAGCTTAAGCACATGGGCGACTACTCAAAATCTATCGACATGCATTTTATAAAGATTCAGCTAAGCACTAAAGATAAGTGGGTAAACAAGAAAGTAAGAGAAGTGGAGATGCCACACGGAGCGCTGATAGCAATGATCCAACGACAGGGAAATACTATCATTCCAAACGGAAATATAGTGTTTGAACCGGGGGACAAAGTAGTAATCGGAGCGCAGGCTTTAAAAAATGATACTCCCATGAATCTGAAGGAAGTCACACTTGGTCCCACTCACCCTTGGAATGATAAGTTTATAAAAGACCTGAATTTCCCAAGACAGACGATCCTGTTATCAATTAAACGCGGCTCCCGCACAATAGTTCCGAAGGGCGGTGTGAAATTAAAGCAGGGAGATACCATTGTGGTTATATCCAAATTCCACCTGCCGGAAGAAGACGAGATACAGGTTTGATGAAGTATTACCTGCGGGTCGCTTTCCATTACTCAATACCTCTTAATGATGAATTTGGTACATATTTCTTTACAATATCAAGGAATTCGGACATTTTATCTTTTGAAGGAGATGTAAGACTCTTATCAGGAACAGTATCTCTTTCAATGTACTGCTGAAGATAGTATGCTTTTGCACCCTCAATCCATCTTCCTATATCTTCAAAATCAGAAGCGGTGTGATATTCATGGATTACAGTAGTCCTGAATTCATAATAGAGTCCTGAATTCATAATAATATCTATACTTCTGGAGATGATATCGGTATTAAGAAATGACAAGCCGCAGGTCATAGCGTATTTATCCCGTGAATTCTTAATATCCATCGCAATATAATCTATAAGTTTTTCGCCTATCAGATTGTTAAGTATTTCCGGATGATATCCATTGGTATCAAGCTTAACCAGATATCCCAGGTCTTTGATTCCGGATAAAAGAGAGGGGAGTGAAGGATTTATGCAAGGCTCCCCACCTGTTACCACAATGCCATCAAGTAGACCTTTGCGTTTTTCTAAAAATGAAAAAAGCTCATCCTCATCCATTATTGGAGGGAGAGTTCCGTTTACGATTTCAAAATTGTGACAAAATGGACATTTAAAATCGCAACCGCCTAAAAAGACGGTTGCTGCTACTTTTGACGGATAGTCCAATAATGTCATTTTTTGTAAGCCATGTATTTTCATGATGCCTGATGAATCTCGTGTCTTGTTATTGACGGGAAAAGGTTAGCCTTAAACAGTGCAGGACGAAGTGCATTGTAAAGAACTATAGCAATAAGTGAATTGATTACTGCATTTATTATTGTTGCATAGGTTGTAACTGCTACAAGAGCGCTGATTGCGGAAGCTGCTTTCTCAGCATTGGGGGTAAGAATTGTGTACCACACATACTTAAGTGAGGGCTCAAACACACAGTTAAATCCAAGTCCTGCAATAGCTGCTATGATAGACCACTTGAGAACATATGCTTTTTTGTTATCATCAGAAATCTTTGCAATCTTGTGAGCAACAAGACCTACTACCAAACCTATTACCAGTTTGCAGATGAAAGTTCTTGGAGCGGAGGCTGCGTAGCCGGAGATGATATCAGCAAGGGATAAACCGATAGCTCCGGCAAGTCCGCCGTAAAGACCTCCTAAAAGTAAAGCGCCGAGTACCACAAATGCATTTCCTACATGAACCTTCGTGCCTGAAGCGTTTATAGCAGGAAATACCGCGTAACCTACATAGCAAAGTGCAGCCATAAGGCCTGCATACGAAATTCTTGTAATTCGATCGTTTCTCATAATCTCCTCCGTGACCAATATGAATTATTTTTCGTTGACTTATTGACTTAACATAATATATCATCAAACTGGTAATATTAAAAATATCAGATTTGGATTTTTTTATATAACCAGACATGGGCGAAATAAATATAAAGAAATATTATAAAGTCTATAGCAGAATAATAATAGATTTTACAAAAAGACGGGCAGGTGTGAAAATGGACACAAATAAGAGATATCTTAAGGTTTACGAGCAGGTACGAGAGGATATCATTAATGGTCGATATCCGGTTAATACCAAGCTTCCGTCAAAGAGAGTCATGTCAGAAGCCATGGGAGTCAGTGTTATCACAGTTGAGCATGCCTATGAGCTTTTGATTGAGGAAGGATACATAACGGCTAAGGAAAAAAGCGGATATTTTGTGACTTTTGATGACAAGGAAATCTATACAGGATTAAAAGAAAGAAAGCCTGCAGCTAATAAAAAGACAGAGGAAACCGGAGAGAAGGGGAATACTATAAAGCAGGTTGCTCCTGCTGCGGCGAAATTTTCATATTCAATATATGCCAAAACCGTTAGGCGTGTCCTTAGTGAATATGAAAACTACATAATGACAAAGTCTCCTAAAAACGGTACCTTTGAACTTCGAAATGCCATCGCTCATTATCTTAGCAGATCGAGACGACTGGAGGTTTCATCTGATCAGATAATTATCGGCGCGGGGGCTGAGTATTTGTATGGCCTTATCGTGCAGACTTTCGGACGGGACATCATCTATGGAATAGAGAATCCATCCTATCCTAAAATTCAGAAGGTTTACGAAGCAGGCGGCGCTAATATAGAAATGCTGAATTTGGGAAATGATGGAGTTGACAGCGATGAGCTTTGGAAAGGGAAAATGAAAGTCCTTCATATCAGTCCTTATAGAAGTTTCCCCAGCGGAGTAACTGCATCTGCCGCCAAGAAAAGAGAATACCTGAAATGGAGCAAAAAAAATGACGGTTATATTGTGGAGGATGACTTTGAATCAGAATTTACACCAAGCAGAAAACCTGAGGAAACAATTTATTCTCTCGATACCGAGGGACGTGTCATATATGTAAACACCTTCACCAGAACAATCGGAAGCTATGCCAGATGCGCATACATGGTTCTTCCTGATGAGCTGCTTGAACTTTTTAATGAAAAAACCGGATTCTATGAATGTCCTGTTCCGCCACTTGATCAGTATGTGATTGCGACACTGATTGAGAGCGGAGATTTTGAGCGGCACATAAACAAAGTACGGAGACAGAATAGAAATAAAAGTGTGTGATAATGAAGCTGATCATTGTTTATTACGCACCACCTCATTGCGATATTTTTTAGGCGAAATACCGTACTCTTTAACAAATGCTCTGTAAAATACCGAGTAATCCGTAAAACCATAAGCTGCAGCTGTGGCAGAAATATCCTGACCATTCAAAATTGCGTCTTTGCACATGGCAAGGCGCTTTTTAATTACATATTTATGTAAAGGAAGACCGTTCGTATCAGAGAACAGATGAGATATATGGAACTTGTTCACATGAAAAATATCGGCCAATTTGTCCAGCGAGAGGTCTTCGTCTATATGAGACTCGATGTATAAAATGATACTCTGATACAGTGAATCCGGTTCAGAATTGGTTATTGAAGGATTCTCTGTTTCATGAACCATTCTGTTTATTGATAACATAAAATCACTGACAGATATCAGAATCTTTGCATCTTTTCCAAATCTGTCAGAATTAATCTCATCAATGAGAGTGAACACTTTTCCCTGAATAGCATTAAACTCAATTTCAGTAAATTTATGTATGAAAAATCGACCTGATGGCTTCGTTTTGTCAGTGAGAAAAAGGTAATCCTCAGAAATATTTGAAAGTGTATGAAGAAAGTCCTCAGTTACCCAAAAGACGAATCTCTTGTAGGGAGAGTCTGAATCCAAAAGCCTTGCAAAATGGGCAGCCCCGGGTGGAATAATGATCATGGTTCCGGGAACAGGCACAAATGATTTACCGTCAATATACATAATGATATGGCCGCCCATAAAAAAATAGAACTCATAATAATCATGGGTATGAGCCTTAACATCCGGGATAGTTTTGTCATTGTAATAATAGATTTCAAAATCACGTGACAGCATATACTGTCTGGTGCTGAATTCTGTTTTCAGATTTTTTTTCATAAAATCTCCATTTTGTCTGTGGAATAAAACAATCATCAACATACAATAGCAATAATTGCAATGTATTGCAATGGATTTGATTATCAATATATAATAAAAATGACACAATTGAAAAACACTTGAAGTGACAGGCAGGTTGTCTAATAATATAGAGGTGGCGTCATGCTTGATATTTTTATTTTAATAGGAACAACAACCCTTACACTTAGTGGAATTGTAGGGGCTATAATACTAATATCCTGGCCTGAGAGACCGCAGAATATTAAAGAAATGCATCTTAAGTGGAAGATATCACTTATAGTAGAAGCAGTACTTGCGCTTGCAACACTTGTTTTCTTTATATTATCAGTGGTATTTTGGTTCATAAACGGACGTAAGTTATAGAGGAAAGTCAGCTATTACTTTTTAGATGCTAAATAAAAAATGGATTCAGTTTTTATATAAGAAATTCGATATCCAATATAAACAAGAGAGGAGACGTTATGAAAAATTACAGGATCAACACCAAGTGTGTTCAGGGAGGCTACACTCCGGGAAATGGGGAACCCAGACAGATACCGATAGTTCAGTCTACTACATTCAAATATGATACAAGTAGCGATATGGGAAAACTCTTTGATCTGGAGGCGGAAGGATATTTTTACACCAGACTTCAGAATCCCACAAATGACCATGTTGCAGCAAAAATTGCTGAACTTGAAGGAGGAACAGCAGCAATGCTCACATCTTCCGGACAGGCAGCTAATTTTTTTGCACTTTTCAATATATGCGAAGCAGGTGATCATATCGTTGCTTCAGCATCTATCTATGGAGGGACCTTCAACCTTATCTCTGTGACCATGGCAAAAATGGGCATCACAGCAACCTTCGTTGATCCTGAATGTACAGAAGAAGAGCTTAATGCAGCATTTCAGGATAACACCAGGGCAGTATTCGGCGAGACGATCGCGAACCCTGCGCTCACAGTCCTTGATATAGAGAAATTTGCAAAGGCTGCTCATTCTCACGGAGTGCCGCTTATAGTTGATAACACATTCCCCACTCCTGTGAATTGCAGACCTTTTGAATGGGGCGCTGACATAGTAACACATTCCACAACAAAGTACATGGACGGCCACGGAGCAGCAGTGGGCGGTGCCATCGTTGATTCAGGAAAGTTTGACTGGATGGCTCATGCCGACAAATATCCCGGACTTACAAAGCCTGATGAATCCTATCACGGAATCGTTTATGCAGAGAAGTTCGGAAAAGAAGGCGCTTTCATAACTAAAGCCACCTCTCAGCTTATGAGAGACCTTGGAAGCATTCAGGCACCTCAGAACGCATTTTATTTAAATCTTGGACTTGAATCACTTCATGTGCGCATGCCCCGCCATGTTGAAAATGGACTTGCTGTTGCTGAGTTTCTTGAAAAACATCCGAAAGTTGTAAATGTAAATTATCCCGGACTTAAGAGCAATAAGTACTATGACCTTGCAATGAAATATATGGGTAACGGCGGATGCGGAGTTGTATCCTTCGAGATTGAGGGTGGAAGGAAGGCAGCAGAGGAGTTCATGAGCAGATTAAAGCTCTGTGCTATCGAGACTCATGTAGCTGATGCAAGAACATGCTGCCTCAACCCTGCAACCTCAACTCACAGACAGATGTCAGATGAGCAGCTTGAAGCAGCAGGAATTCCTGCAGGACTTATAAGAATTTCCTGCGGCCTTGAAGATAAAGAAGACCTTATAGAAGATATCAGACAGGCATTGGAAGCTTGATATATTAAGTAACAAGTTCGTGAAGGGCATCGTTGGGGGCTCTGCTCAAATAAAACCTCCCGTAGCCCGGGAGGTTTTTATAATATCAGAAAGAACAAGGTTTAAGCTCGTTCAATTATATGAGCCATAACATGCACAGCGTATAAGCTCATGGCTGCGCGGCTCTTTTTCAGCTCATCGGTCAGCTCAAAAAACAGTGACTTGTCGGCATAGTCTTTTTTGAAAACCGGGGAGAATATTGCATCCCACTCAGCCAGATATTGTCCCGGTTTCCTGGTGTAGCAGGTGGAGGCAGTGGCCTGGACTCTGTGGGATTTGGGAGCAAACTGAGCAACGGATTTATGAAGCGCCTGATCTTCAGCAGGCAGATAATAGTAATCCCTGTAATTGTTGTAGAAATACTTAAGCTCAGTCTCATAAAGCGGAATTCTCAAAGTCGCTGTAGCGCCTTCCGCCTTGAAAAAGCATCCATCCGCAGACCCGCCAATGGAAGATGGAAGAGTATCAGGAAGAGATATTTTCATAAGTATCTCTTCTTTTTGTTTTCCATCAAAATCCTTGTAATAATTGGCCTGCACCTTCATTGCACGAACCGGAAGGTCAATAACTGCATCGGGAGACTCATTATCAGAGCCTTCATCTATACAAAATCCGGAACGAACCTGTGGGTATTCCGGAGCATCGGTTCTGAAAAGCACAACCTTTCTGTCTAAAAGAGCCCGGAAAAGATCATGATAGAAAAGCGCAGGAAGAAGCATGAACATTCCACGGACATCATCGGCATTGTGCAGGAGCAGAAGATTATATAACTTCTCATCCTTATTCAAAAGATAATCCTTGTAGACCTTTATCAGTTCACCTCCTGAATATACATCGGTGCGGTCTATGCCAAGGAAAAGCTCGATGGTTTTCTGTTTGCAGTCCGGAACTCCAAGAATATTTTTATATGGAGCAAGACGCTTATAAATATCTATGGATTCGCATTCTTCAAGATGATTTTTTATATGAAAACGATCACACTTAAATTCAATAAAAGGAAGATCAAATCTATTGCCGTTAAAATGGAGCAGAATATGGAAATCTTTTGCAAAGTCCATGAAAGAGAGCAGAAGATCCTCTTCCTCACCACGGCTGTCGGAAAAAAACTGCCTAAGATTCCAGGTCTCGTTTCTGTAATAAGCGCAGCCTATCAGGTAAATCAGACTGTTTTTTGGTGAAAGACCTGTTGTTTCAATGTCGATAAATAAAATATCCTCCGGAGAGTCGGATATTCTCTCAAGGGGATAGCTTTCTGCTGATTCAGTGATAATTTCATCAATAATTTTCATACAAGCACACCTCATTGATCAGTATCTGTTTTTCAAACATATTCATTTTATCATAGAAATTGTGAAAATAAATGAGTAGATTTCTTATTAAAATCTGACTAATTATTTAATTTGTAGTATAATAAAAAAGGTATTTATTCGTTTGGAATAATTACACTTATGGGGGCTTCTATTATTTTCCATTATGTAAATAATATTCTGAACAAGAAAATATGGCCTGCTATGGCTAAAAAGGAAGGGTAGGAAATGGCTAAATTAACTTTTGTGGGCGGAGTGCATCCTTACGAAGGCAAAGAACTTTCCAAGGATAAACCCATCAAGGAAATTCTGCCAAAGGGTGATCTTGTCTATCCGATATCACAGCATATCGGTGCACCTGCAAAGCCTATTGTTGAAAAGGGCGATCATGTACTGGTGGGACAGAAGATTGCAGAATCGGCAGGTTTCGTCTCAGCACCGATCTACGCATCGGTATCAGGAACAGTCAAAGGAATCGAAAAACGGAGACTGGCTACAGGTAGTATGTGTGACAGCATCATCATCGAGAATGACGGCTTGTACGAGGAAGGAGAAATGCTTCCCACGAAGCCTCTCGAAGAACTTACCACCGAGGAGAAGATCAATCTCATCAGAGAAGCCGGAGTTGTCGGAATGGGCGGTGCCGGATTCCCTACTGCGGTCAAAATGTCTCCAAAGGAACCAGAGAAAATTGAATATGTAATCGCCAATTGCTCGGAATGTGAACCTTATCTTACAAGTGACTACAGACGTATGATAGAGGATCCTGAGCTCCTTTTGAGTGGACTTAGGATTGCAGTTTCTCTTTTCCCAAATGCGAGAGGAATTCTGGCTATCGAAGACAATAAGCCTGATTGTATTGCAAAATTCCGTGAGCTCACAAAGGATGACGATAAGATCATGGTTAAGGCACTTCAGACAAAATACCCTGAAGGTGCAGAACGCATGCTGATTTATGCATGTACAAAAAGAGAGATTAATTCATCAATGCTTCCTGCTGATGCAGGCTGCATAGTTGATAATGTTGATACCTTGTGCGCCATAAGCAGAGCTGTCATAGAGGGGCGCCCGCTTATGGAGAGAATCGTTACCATCACAGGTGATGCAGTAGCAGATCCCAGAAACTATAAGGTCAGAATCGGCACAAATTACAGAGAACTACTCGATGATGCCGGCGGATTTGTTAAAGCACCTGCAAAGATTATTTCAGGTGGTCCCATGATGGGATTTGCATTATTTGACCTGGATGTTCCTACAACCAAGACGGCATCAGCTCTTACCTGTCTGACAGAGGATGCAGTTTCTGCAATGGAGCCAAGTGCCTGCATTAATTGCGCAAAGTGTGTGGATGTATGTCCTGAGAGACTAATTCCCAAAAACCTTGCTGATGATGTTGAGAATGGTCAGGAAGAAAAATTCCTTGCCGAATATGGAATGGAATGTTGCGAATGCGGATGCTGCAGCTACATTTGTCCTGCCAGAAGACAGCTCACTCAGCTGATAAAGGGTATGCGTAAAATCCAGCTTGGAAAGAGGAAGAAGTAAACGAAAGGAAAAAAACAATGAGTGATATGATGAAAGTTTCGTCAAATCCGCATGTTCGGTCCGGTGTGACAACCTCAAATATTATGATGTGGGTTGTCATAGCACTTCTTCCGGCTGCAGGCTTTGGCATTTACAATTTCGGGATAGATGCGTTGATAATACTGATTCTTTCTGTATTATCCACAGTCCTTACCGAGTTTTGTTTTGAAAAAGTTTTGAATAAAAAGATAACGGTTGGAGATTTTTCAGCGGTAGTTACAGGGCTGCTTCTTGGAATGAACCTTCCAAGCACAGCCCCCTGGTGGCTTCCCGTGATAGGCGGCATTTTTGCAATTCTTGTTGTTAAGATGCTTTTTGGAGGACTTGGACAGAATTTCATGAATCCGGCTCTGGGAGCAAGATGCTTTTTGCTTATTTCATTCCCGGCATTCATGACCAACTTCACAACAGATACTTACACATCAGCAACTCCTCTTGCAGCTCTTAAGGCAGGAGAGGAAGTATCAGTCATCGATATGATCATAGGTAAAATTCCCGGAACCATCGGTGAGACATCCATGATCGCAATCGTAGTTGGTGCCTGCATTCTGATAATGCTTGGAATTATTGATCTGAAGATTCCCGGCTCCTACATAGTTTCATTTGTGCTCTTCATTATTCTCTTTGGAGGACATGGATTAAACGGAGCTTATATCTCAGCCCAGCTTGCCGGCGGCGGTCTTATGCTCGGTGCATTCTTCATGGCTACGGACTACGTAACCTGCCCGATAACTGCAAAAGGAAAATATATTTACGGTGTTTTCCTTGGGATCCTGACCGGAATCTTCCGTGTATTTGGAGTATCGGCTGAGGGCGTATCCTATGCGATCATTATCGGTAATCTGATCGTTCCGCTCATCGAGAAGTACACAATCCCGAGAGCATTCGGTATCAGACCCGTTGAAAAGAAGGAGGAGAAAAAGGCATGACAGATATAAAAACAATGCTGAAAAATGCGCTCATTCTTTTCGTAATAACTTTAGTTGCAGGTGTTTCTCTTGGTTTCGTATATCAGGTTACAAAGGAACCTATCGCTTATCAGAACGAGCTTGCTCAGATAAAGGCTAATCAGGCTGTGTTCTCAGATGCAGCAGATTTCGAAGATGTAGCCCTTGACGAAGAGAAGAAAGCCGCAGTTCTTAGCGGAGCTGATTATGGCAAAATCGATATAGTAAGTGCTAAAAAGGCAGTTGATGCTTCAGGAAACGGACTTGGCTATGTTGTTCAGGTTTCCAGTGGCGGTTACGGAGACAAGATCGTTTTCACAGTTGGTATTACTAATGACTCAAATGTTAACGGAATTTCAATTATTTCTATAAATGAAACTCCTGGACTTGGAATGAATGCTGAGAAGGTTATCGTTCCTCAGTTTGAAGGAAAACCGGCCGCACAGTTTTCAGTAACTAAAAATGATCCGGCATCTGACAGTGAGATAGAAGCTATTTCAGGTGCAACGATCACATCAAAGGCTATAACATTTGGCGTAAATGCAGCAGTGCAGTATTTCGAGTCTGCACTTGCAAATTAAGGAGGTTCGTATGAGTGAAGAGAATAAAGGAGCTTTAGGCTTCAAACAGGACACTCCTGCGGAGCGCTTCCTGAATGGACTTATAGTTGAGAACCCCACACTGGTTCTTATGATTGGTATGTGTCCTACACTTGCGGTTACGACATCTGCGATCAACGGTGTTACCATGGGACTTGCTACAACCTTCGTACTTGCCCTTAGTAATGCAGTTATTTCACTTTTAAGAAAAGTGATTCCTGACACCGTTCGTATTCCTGCTTTCATCGTTGTTATTGCATCCTTTGTTACATTGGTTCAGCTTGTGATGCAGGCCTACGTGCCGGTGATGTATGCGGCTCTTGGTGTTTACATTCCGCTTATCGTTGTTAACTGTATCATCTTCGGTAGAGCAGAGGCATACGCTTCAAAGCATAATGTGATTCCTTCCTTCTTCGATGGAATCGGCATGGGACTTGGCTTTACCTGTGCTATTACTGTTATCGGACTTTTCAGAGAACTCATCGGCGGCGGCACAATGTTCGATGTTCAGATTTTTGGTGAAGGCTCTGTAGTACCGGGACCTGTGGGATATTTCTTTAGCCTGTATCAGCCTATAAGAATATTCATACAGCAGGCAGGGGCATTTATCGTACTTGCAGTACTGATTGCCATAATGAACCAGGTTAAGTTCAATATGGAAAAGAAGGGCAAGGACACATCCAAGTTTGGTGTTGGCGGATGCTGCAGCGACGTTGAGATCAAGGATCCCAAGAAGGTTAAGGAAGAACTTCTTGCAAAAGAAAAGGCAGCAAAGCTTGAGACAAAGCCTGAGACAATAAAGCCCAGTGATATAAAGGCTCCTGAAAAAGAAAAGGTAATATCAGGACTTGAACAAATCAAGACTACAACAGCACAGGCTAATACAAATGCATCTATAAAAGAAGTAGTAACACCGGGAGAGGAGGATAAGAAATGACAGACACTATAATCGGACTTTTATCCATAATGATAACTGCCTCTCTTGTAAATAACGTAGTCCTGAGTCAGTTCCTTGGACTTTGTCCTTTCCTTGGAGTTTCAAGAAAGACAGATACTGCCTTTGGTATGGGCATGGCGTGCGTGTTCGTTATATCATTGGCTTCACTTGTAACAAATGCAATTTATAAGTTTATACTTTCACCACTTGATCTTTCATTTTTGCAGACTATTGTTTTCATAATGGTTATTGCTATGCTGGTTCAGTTCGTGGAAATGTTTCTTAAGAAGTTTGTTGTATCACTTTATCAGTCACTTGGTGTGTATCTTCCTTTGATAACAACAAACTGTGCAGTGCTCGGTGTTGCTCTTAACAACGTAACCGATGGCTACAATCTTCTTGAGAGTACAATCTGCGGTTTTGCGACAGCTGTTGGCTTCACTATCGCAATAGTAATCCTTGCCGGTATTCGTGAGAAGATCCAGTTTAACGACATTCCAAGACCTTTCAAAGGAATGCCCACTGTACTTCTTGCAGCAGGACTTATGGCAATAGCATTTACAGGATTTTCAACACTTAGGTAAATATCAAAGGAGAAAATTATGATTAGTGGTGTACTCATTGCTACGGCAGTGGTCGCAGGAGTAGGTATTCTTATCGGAATAATCCTTGGCGTTGCTGACATGAAACTGCACGTAGATGTTGATGAGAAAGAACAGGCTATATTGGAAGCACTTCCAGGTAACAACTGTGGTGGATGCGGATTCCCGGGATGTTCAGGTTGTGCAGCTGCAATAGCAAAGGGCGAGGCGCCTGTAAGTCAGTGTCCTGTCGGAGGACCTCCGGTTGCAGCAAAGATCTCAGAAATCATGGGAGTAGATGCAGGTGATGCAAAGCGCATGGTTGCTTATGTTCACTGCGGAGGCGATTGCGAGCAGGCTACTCAGAGATACGAGTACTACGGCGCAGATGATTGCCGTGTGATCAACCAGGTTCCGGGCGCAGGCCCTAAGACTTGTACCTTCGGATGCCTTGGCGGCGGCAGTTGTGTAAGTGTGTGTCAGTTTGATGCGATTCATATAGTAAACGGAATCGCTGTAGTCGACAAAGAAGCTTGTAAGGCCTGCGGCCAGTGTGTGAACATCTGTCCCAGACATCTTATTGATCTTATACCTTACGATGCGACAGAATCAGTTCGCTGCAAATCTCAGGATATGGGCCAGGCAGTCAACAAGTACTGTAAGGTCGGCTGTATCGCCTGCCACATCTGTGAGAAGAATTGTCCTTCCGGTGCCATCACCGTAGAGAACAACGTCGCAACCATCGATCAGGACAAGTGCACACACTGCGGCCTCTGCGCACAGAAGTGCCCGAAGAAAGCTATTCAGGTTGTGGGCTGAGTGGATTATAATAGTAATTTATATAGTGGGAAGTGGGAAGCCTGGGCTTCCCACTTCCCACTATTGTGATATAATAATGTCAGGAGGATATATTATGACATCAAAAGAAGCAGCAGATAAATGGAATATTTCTAAAAGGCAGGTCAATTCTCTCTGCGCGCAGGGGAAAATAGTAGGCGCAAAAATGGAGAAAGGAAGATGGATTATTCCTGACAATTATACCTATGTACCCGGAGTTGTAAGTGAAACTATAGATAATTCAGTCAGAACACGAAAATATTTAAATATTGGAAACGATGGATTTTCAACAATAAGAAATGGTAATTATATTGATAAATCAGGCCTCATTTCATTTATGAATGGGTGTTTGTCCACGCCACAAAAACTCGTTTGTGTCAGTAGACCAAGGCGTTTTGGAAAATCTTATGGTGCTAAAATGCTTTGTGCATATTACTGCAATGATTGCGATTCATATGATCTTTTTGCCGATCTGATAGTGGCTAAAGATAAATCATTTGAAAAACACATAAATAACCATGATGTCATTTATCTGGACATGACTTATTTCATATCAGTTGTTGATAAGAGCAGTGAGTTAATAGACAGTATGGAACGGGATGTCATCGAAGACCTTTCATATGATTTTCCTGAGGTGCGCAATGAACAAAACCTTGTTAATGCTTTTAGCAAATTAGTAGCATTAACAGGAAGGAAACTCATACTCATCATAGATGAATGGGATGCGCCATTTAGAGAGTATAAAGGGAATTCTGTTATTTTGGAAAAATATATCAAGCTATTAAGATCTCTTTTTAAGAGCAGTTTCACTGATCTTTTGTTTGATGGCGTTTATATGACAGGAATTTTACCTATAAAAAAATATGGACACGAATCTGCGATGAGCGATTTTTATGAATACAGTATGGTGGAACCAAGACCATTACAGGAATACATCGGATTTACAGAGCAGGAAGTGAAAAAATTATGTGAACAAAATTCAATGGATTACCAGGCTCTTAAGCGTTGGTATGATGGTTATCGTGTCGGAGATGAACATATATTTAATCCGAAGTCTGTTATGGAATCGATGCTGCGGAAAAAGCTTAGTAATTATTGGACTAAGACAGAAACTTATGAATCTCTCAGAGATTATATAGATATGAATTTTGATGGACTAAAGGATGCGGTCATAGATATGATTGGTGGAAATAGAATAAAGGTTGACACTAATTCATTTCAAAATGATCTTACATCTATGGAGAGCAGAGATGATGTTTTAACACTTCTTATACATTTGGGGTATCTTACCTTCGATGAAGATTCAGAAATGGTATCTATTCCTAATGATGAGATTAAAAGTGAATTTATCAGAGCTGTGAAAAATGGTAATAGAAAAGAACTAATGAAGGCAGTACAGCAGTCAGATCGCCTTCTTAGGGCAACCTGGGATAAGGATTGCGAAGTAGTTGCCGGTATCATAGAAGATATGCATATGGATGAAATTGCACCTGATTTTTACAATAACGAGCAGGCACTGAGAAGTGTTATAAAAATGGCTTATATAAGTGCAGTGGATTATTACACTAAAATAGAAGAGCTTCCGACAGGAAAAGGCTATGCGGATATAGTATTTTGGCCTAAGAAGGATGTTAAATGTCCAGCGCTTATAGTTGAACTAAAGTGGGATAAAACAGTAGATAAAGCGACTAAGCAGATATTTGAGAAACAGTATGGAAGAGCTTTGAAAGAATATAATGGTGATATCCTATTTATTGGGATTAATTACGATAGCAAAAGTAAGAAACATGAGTGTGAGATAGTAGCATTGTAAGGAACTGAATTTTTAAAGCCAATAAAATGAGTTACACTTTTGAGGGTGAAAAAGTGTAACTCATTTTCTATTATGTGCTTTTTGAGGATGATTTGAACATGAAATGAACTTTATGAGGGATATTGATATCTTCGGATTAAACTTAAAGATTTGAATTAAAGTTGCAATTATTATGCTTTTTTCTTAAATCCGAAAATATGTAGCGAAATAACCCAAGCAATAGTTGATTGATCTGGTACTGGCATCCATTCAAGAAGATATATAAAACAAAGATCACTCTTACATGAGGCTTCTATGTTTAAGCGGAGCGTTTTCAATACACTTTTGGCCTACTGAAATTATGAGATATACGTAAAAGATAGTTTATGAATTCTGCCTTATATGCAGAAAAGAGCTACTAGAGCTAATCATCTAATTCGACATCATCCTCTTTAATTATCTAATATAACAAATCATAGATACCTGGTGCAGATAGTAGCAAGCTTTATTTATTAAAAAGAGCGATGTAATATTGGTTAAAATTATCAAAATAAAAATTTGTGAAAATACAACTAAAATATCATAAAAATTGAGAATCATTTTTTATATCATTAGGATTGATAAAATTATTAAATTATTAATATGAAGATTACCGCCGGGTGCGTCCATTAAACGCTTTCTTCTTGCTGTAATTTCTCTATCTAGTTGCTGCTTTCGTTCTGCTAATTCTTGCGTAAAATCAAATTTTGGAAGTAAATTATCAATATTCATGTTTCTACATCTTATTCATCTAAATGATGATTATCATAATTCCTTTCTTTCAAAATGCATCTTCATTCGAAAATAAATTCTATATATGTGAAAGTTATATACTGAATGCATATAAGTTTCTAGAATAGAAACGTTAAATATATAAACATAATTTAAAAATAATGTCAATCAGAAAAAATGAATCTGATAATATGAATAACTGAAGTAACTTGTAAAACTAAATTCCACCCCTTTAACACACGACATGGAACTTACTAATTCCAAACTCGGGTATGGAATTTACTAATTCTTATTGAT
>NZ_JNKH01000022.1:0-53242 GCF_000701985.1 Butyrivibrio sp. WCE2006
GAAGCCGTCTAATTGCTCTATAGAAAGATGTAGGATGAATGTCATGCAGGGTACACCATGCTCTGTCAGTCAAGCCACTACTACGGCAGTCCTGGATCAGGCAAAGCCATTGTTCGTTACTCAGTTTTTTCTTTGTCATGCGAATCCCCCTTGTAAATGTGATACGTTTACTACACAGTGACTGGAAGAAATGTGAGACGTTTACTACACATAATGTATCATCATGGTGTAGCAGTATAGCATAGCTGAAGTGTAGCTCTATCTTACAAGATCTATTTTATGGCAAAAAGAGACCCCCGTAACTACGGGGGAGTAAAAAGCGCTTACAAGCGTTATCATTTGGATTAAATAATGTACAGATTATAATTTTTCTTCAGAATAAATATAATCGCACCGGATCAGATCCTCGCAAAGCAAGGGGCGATTATCTCTTTGCCCGCAAGAAGTTAAACTTATCGCAATGAAAAGTAACCCTTATATCTGGCAATTAGTATTACTTATTTTTACAAATTGTTCTATCATGATATTATCCTTATAACAAATTTCGAAGGGAGATATGTAACATGGCACAGATAAAAGAAAGCGCACTTGAACTTATTGGTAAGACACCTATTCTTAAACTTAATGGATATAGCAAAAAAGCAGGAGTTACAGATGCAACAATTCTTGCAAAGCTTGAATATTTGAATCCTGCCGGATCAGTAAAGGACAGAATTGCTCTTGCAATGATCGAAGAGGCTGAGAAGAGTGGAAAGCTTAAGCCGGGAGCAACAATTATCGAGCCTACATCAGGTAACACAGGAATCGGCCTTGCAGCTGTAGCTGCAGCAAAGGGATACAAGGCAATTCTTACTCTTCCTGATACCATGAGTGTTGAGAGAAGAAATCTCCTTAAGGCTTACGGTGCTGAGCTGGTACTCACTGAGGGTGCTAAGGGAATGAAGGGAGCTATTGCTAAGGCTGAGGAGCTTGAAAAAGAGATAGAAGGATCTATCATTCTTGGTCAGTTTGTAAACCCTGCTAACCCTGCTGTACATAAGGCAACAACCGGTCCTGAGATCTGGGAGCAGACAGACGGAAAAGTTGATGTATTCATCGCAGGTGTAGGTACAGGTGGAACAATCACAGGTGTTGGCGAATATCTTAAGGAACAGAATCCTGATGTTAAGGTTATTGCTGTTGAACCTGCAACCAGCCCGGTTCTTTCACAGGGAACAGCTGGTGCTCATAAGATTCAGGGTATTGGTGCCGGATTTGTACCTGTTGTTCTTAATACAAAGGTATATGATGAAGTAATTGCTATCGAAAATGATGATGCTTTCGAAGAAGGCAGAAGGTTTGCTTTATCAGAAGGAATACTTGTTGGTATATCTTCAGGTGCTGCACTTAAAGCAGCTACCATCGTAGCACAGAGAGAAGAGTATAAGGGAAAGAATATCGTTGTTCTTCTTCCTGATTCAGGTGACAGATATCTTTCAACACCTCTTTTTGCTAACTAATACTAAAAAATAACAGTACTCGGCATTTATAAAAATTGAAAAACAAACTGGCACTGGCAGCGATAGTCAGGCAGGAAATTCAGAACATGCACTGTGTCAGTTTGGCGGATTTACCGACCGGATAACCGGAGGCTTACTGATTGCACGGAATCATTTGACGTGTTAGTGCTTTGGGAATTAAATGTTTACTATTTATCATTAAAATAGGAGATATTTAATTTCTAAAGCAGAATCAGTGAGCCTCCTTTTATCATTTAGGGACAAGAGAATTTTTATTATATATATTTGGTAAAACGATAATTATGTAGCATTATAGTGTTCTTTGTAGGAGATATGAAAAAATGGCGATTAAGTACAATGGTGTCAGAGAATCCAAGCCAAACCGTGTGAATGACGGATATGGCTCCGGTAAAGAACTGGCAGAAAAATTCAAAGGGGGATGTTTAAAACGCGCTGACAGAAGCTTTTCACAGGGGCTTCAGTGTCAGGAGATCAATGGAATGCAGGCAGTAGTTTCCATAGAGGACTCGGTATTGATAGCTCATGCTCCTCAGGGCTGCACAGGCTGCGTGTCAATGATGGCCGATGGCTATAAGGTAGGTCAGATTCACAGACATGTGGATCATGTTAAGAATCCTAGAATTTTCGTGACTAACCTTGACCAGAAGAGTGTGGTTTTTGGTGGGGAGCAAAGGCTTAGAGATACAGTTAAGAAGGCAGTTGAGAGATATAATCCCAAGCTTGTCTTCATTTTCACCTCCTGCGCTTCAGGTATTATTGGAGATGATATTGATGCGATATCTGAGAGCTTAAGGAGTGAGTATCCGGACCAGGTTATAGTTCCTATACACTGCGAGGGCTTTAAATCAAAGGTATGTGCTTCAGGTTTCGACGCAACTTTTCAGGCTATCAATAAGTACATCCTTAAGGGCGAGAAGGCTGACAGGCAGGAAAATCTTGTCAACCTTTTTGCACCGACTACCATAAGCTATCGCGATCAGCAGGAAATGGAGCGTATGCTCGGACTTCTTGGTCTTGAGGTAAATTATGTTCCTTTTTATTCAAGCTATGAAAAGATAAAGAGAATTCCTCAAGCGGCTGCATCAACTGCAATATGTAAGGTTTTTGCAGATGAATTTATGATAGAACTTGAACAGGATTACGGAATTCCTTTTTCACATACAGTAATGCCGATTGGTCTTAGAAATACAGACAAATGGTTTATGGGAATCGCTAAGCTTGTGGGCAAGGAAGAGGAAGCCCGGAAGATAATAGATGCGGAGCACAAGAGAATAGAGCCTTTAGTTGAACAGATAAGAGAAAAACTAAAGGGCAAGAGGATATTTATCTGCGGTGGTACAGGAAGATCTTTTGCTGCTGCTGCGCTTGTTAGTGATTTTGGTATGGAACTGGTGGGGCTTCAGACGCCAACTTATGATGCTGATGCTCAAATTGACATAGAATACCTTAATGAAAGGCAAAAAGATTACGTTGTTGATATAGCCAACATGGAACCCTTCGAACAAGCTAATATGCTGCGTAAGCTCAAGCCTGACTGCTTCCTTGGCGTACCCACCAGTGCACATAAACTTGGTATTCCAACAACTCATGTACTTGATGGCAAACGTCCTACTCTTGGCTATGACGGACTGATCTATCTTGGAAATAAGATGATCGATCAGCTGTCAAATCCCGGATTCAACAGGAATCTTGCAGCACATACCAAGCTTCCCTACAAGGATAGCTGGTATGAACAGGATGCATTTAAGTTTATAACAGCAAATTGACTTAAGAAAATCGAGGAGGATTGATTATATATGTCATCAATAGTACAGAATCCAAGAGGGGGATGCGTACTGTCAGGAATAAGCGCAACTCTTGGAGCTATGAAAGGTTTTTGCCCGGTGTTCCATGCGGGACCCGGTTGCACAATGCAGACGTCGGCGGCGACCACGGCTGCAAATGAGCTTGGCGGAGTTATGGTACCCTGCTCAAACATGCTTGAGAAGGAAGTTGTTTTTGGCGGAATAGAAAAGCTTAGAACCACAGTTGCCGGGGCACTGGAGGTAATGGATGCAGAGATTTTTGTGATATTAAATGGCTGTACCTCAGGTGTTATCGGTGATGATGTGGAAAGCGTCGCTAATGAGTTCCGTGAAAAGGGAGAAAAGGTATATGCGATTGATACTCCCGGATTTCAGGGAAACACAGAGCTTGGTTATGAGGTAACCTGGAATAATCTGATCACGCAGGTTATAGAGAAGAGAGAAAGAAATGAAAAGCTTGTAAATCTCTTTGGATTAATTCCCGGACTTGATAAGTTTTACAGGGGGAATCTGGAGGAGCTCTCAAGAATTCTTAGAAGACTTGGACTGGAAGTAAATAACTTTTTTGTGGATGGACAGGGCGTTGAAAATGTTTTATCCAGTTCAGGCGCAGCCCTGAATATCATAGTTCATCCCTGGTTATTTGAAGGACCCGCTAAGAAATATGAAGAAAAATTCGGGGTTCCGTACATTAGAGTTGCAGGACTTCCAATAGGTGATACAGATACAACTGCATTTGTAAGGCAGGTAGCAGAAGCTCTTAATCTTGATAAGAAGCTTGTGGATGAAGTTATAGCAGATGAACAGGATTATCTTTACAGATATCTTGAGCATGGAACGGGAATTCTTGGATGGAAGAGACTTGCTGTAGTCGGTGACTCAAATTCGGTTATAGGTATGACAAGATACCTTTCAAACGATTATAGCCTCATTCCTAAGCTTGCTATTGTAACAGAACCTCTCTTCAGGGATTCTGACAAAGAGAGAATAACTGAGAGATTATCATCTCTTACCTATTGTGACGCTCCGGATATTCACTTTATATCTGATCAGTTTGATATAGATGGCGTTATCAGAAGCGGTAAGTACGATGATGTAACACTCTTCCTTGGAAGCTCTAATGACAGAGAAGCTGCTTCATATCTGGATACTATGTTTTATGAAGTGACTTTCCCTATTACAGGAAGATTTATTTTTAATAAAACTGTTGCAGGTTATAGAGGTGCACTGTCGCTGATCGAAGATCTGTTCAGTAATTTGTGATAACTGAAGACTGCGATATAACATAACTAATTCTTATAGCAAGGGATAATCATTAGATAATTGTTAAGATAATAGAATAATAGTATGTTATGTACAACAAAAAAATGTTGTGCATAACTGACCAGACAACTGGAGGTTAATGGATTTGCTAACATTGGGCAAAACTGTTGACCTCCTTTTGCATGTAAACAAACAATTTGGAGGAGAAAGACTATGAAAAGAAAACTACTATCTATCGCACTTACACTTAGCATTTTGGGAACAGCAATCACAGGCTGCGGAAAGGCAAGCGCAGCAGGAGGATCTGAGAGCGGAGTAAAGAAAATAGTAGTCGGTGCAGTAAGCACGGCTGACAAGTTTGGAACAGTTGAAGAAGATGGTACATTCGATGGCTATGAGGTTGCTTTGCTCAAAGCAGTAGATGAAAAACTCGAAGATTATGAATTTGATATTCAGCCATCTGATTTCAATAATATTCTGATCGGCCTTGATACAGGCAAGATTGATCTGGGAACCCATATGTTTGAATACAATGACGAGCGTGCCGAGAAATATTATTTTGCTAATCAGGGATACATAAATTTCAGTACCAACTTTATCATTCCAGTTGATAGTGAGAATACTACATGGGAAAGTCTTGTCGGCAAGATTTTTGGAGGAATAAGCGAGACAGATAACAGCTCACTTATCGTTAAGAAATATAACGAAGAACATCCTGATAAGGCTCTTGAGCTTGATTACTATGGCAGTATTGGTACAGAGGCGGTTTTACAGTCACTTATTGAAGGAAGATGGGATGCGATTCCCGGAATCTGGTGGGTTGCAGATCAGTATAACGAAGAATATGGAAACGGTAAGGATATTGTTAAGAAGGGCGATACTATCGGAACATCCCTTGCATACTATCTCTATCCAAAGAATGAAGATCATGAAAAGCTTCGTGATGATGTAGATAAGGCACTTGAAGAACTTAGAGCTGACGGAACAATGAAGAGCCTTTCAGAACAGTACTTTGGATTTGATATTACACCTGAAGAAAATGTGACACCACAGTAAGGATGAAGAGACTATGAACTTTTTTAGCTGGGAAAGATTTATTGAAGCATGGACATGGATAATTCCATATATTCCTATTACTTTAAAATTTGTCATCGTATGTGTTCTTGCTTCAACCATTTTTGCAATAGTTATTGCGGCAGTGAGGATAAAGAACATTCCTATTGCAAGGAATATATTAGGTTTATATGTCTCTTATATGAGGGGAACTCCATTTCTTGTGCAGCTGATGGTCGTGTATTACGGAGTACCGGTAATTGTTAACTCCTTGTTCGGGGTAAACATTTCCAGATGGGATGGATTCATTTTTGCAGAAATAGCGATGGTTATGAATGAAGCTGCATTTCTTGGAGAGACAATAAGAGGTGCGATACTTGCAGTTCCAACGACGCAGACTGAAGCCGGGTATTCCATAGGAATGACAGGAATACAGACCTTTTTCAGAATAGTGCTTCCGCAGGCGGTTAAGACACTTATTCCTGCATATAGCACTACTCTGGTGGGAATACTCCAGAGCTCATCCATGTTATACACAATCGGTGTTATCGAGATAGTAGCCAGAGCAAGGACAATAGGAGCAAAGACCTCACATATGTTTGAGGGATATGCAGTATGCGGAATCATTTATATTGTTTTCAGTCTGCTGATTAAATTTGCCTCAGGAAAACTTGAGAAACGAATGAACTACGGAAGAGGGGTAAATGCGGTATGACGTTTAATGTGGATTATTTTTGGGAGAGCATAAGATATGGTATAAAATACATCCCATTCACGCTGCAGTTTTCTGTAATTGTTTTTGTACTTTCAGTCCTTTTTGGTCTAATCATAGCCACAATCAGATTCTATAAGGTGCCTGTATTATCGCAGTTTTTTTCAGGATTTATTACTCTCTATTTGGGAGTACCACTGATACTTGCCATAAACATTTATTATGTTCTGTACGCAACATATTACAACGACATAGCGGGTATTCTGGGGACAGGAAAAACAATACGAGATGCGAATTTTACATCCGTCGCATATTTTACTCTCATCCTTAGTTATTCATGTATGATCTCGGAAACCTTCAGAGGTGCATACAGAACGATAGATAAAACTCAGTTTGAAGCAGGGTATGCTATTGGACTGACAAAGCTTGGAACCTTGCGGAGAATAATCTTTCCGCAGGTTGTTCCGGCGGTGCTTCCTTCAATGGTCAACTGGCTTGTAGGAACAATAAAAGGAACAAGCTTTGTGTCGATCATTGGTTTATATGAGGTTATGAATGGAGCACTTATTCCCTGTATCAATACCTACAGTTACGTAGAAGGATATGTGGCAGCGGCACTTATATATTGGGGGATAGTAGTTATAATAGAGCAAGTTGGGAAACTTGTAGAAAAAAGAAGTGCCAGGTTTAGGAGGCAGACTGTATGATAGAGCTTAATCATGTTAAGAAATCTTTTGGAAAGCTCGATGTTCTAAGGGATGTATCGATAAATGTTAATGACGGGGAAGTTGTAGTAATCCTTGGACCAAGCGGTTCGGGGAAAACAACTCTTTTGCGCTGTATTAATTTCTTGGAAAAAGCTGATGAGGGAACCATGAAGATGGGGGATAAATTCCTTGAACTTAAGAAGGCGAAAAAGGGTGAAATATTGGACATCAGAAGAAGAACAGCTTTCGTTTTTCAAAATTACGGACTTTTTGCCCATATGACAGCTTTGCAGAATGTTATGGAAGGTCTCGTCACAGTTCAGAAAAAGTCCAAGGCTGAGGCAAGGAAACTGGCAGAAGAGGCACTTAACTGGGTAGGCGTGCTTGATAAAAAGGATAGTTATCCCTCCCAGTTATCCGGCGGACAGCAGCAAAGAGTGGGAATCGCAAGAGCGGTGGCTCTTAAGCCTGACGTGATCTTGTTCGATGAGCCCACATCCGCGCTTGATCCTGAACTTGTGGTTGAAACCCTTGACGTTATTAAAAAGGTTGCGAAAATGGGGATCACCATGGTGGTTGTGACACATGAGATGTCCTTTGCTGAGGATGTTGCTGACCGCGTCATCTTCATGGATGGAGGAGTGGTTGTAGAAGAGGGCAAACCAAGCGAGATATTCTACAAGCCCAAGGAAGAGCGCACGAGGCAATTCCTGTCAAGGATCATACCTCAGGATGCTTATGTGATTTAAGCTGAAGATTACCTGATTTTTGGTAGATCAGTATGCAAGACAGCACACTGGTAAAATAGGACTAACCATGCCACGCCTTTTAGGATGCTTAGAAGTGGCTGATTAGTCCTTTTTTCAGGAATACTTCGTTTAGGATGAATAAAATTGCCTTTTTTTGACGATTAAAGCTTATTCATCCCTATCACAGATTCTCAAAAATACTTGTTCTCTGGTTCAGTGTTTCAGTAACTTTATTATTCTCGCTCATGGCATTGTCTATACCCTGGATCTCACCTACAATCTCAGTTGAGTTGGTAGCAGAGAGGCCGATGGCTTCTGAGCTTTGCTTTACGGATTCTGTGATGGAACCGACAGAATCAGCCATCTTATCCATGATGATATTCAGGTTGTCAGCCTTGCTGGTGAATTTCTCAAGCATCTCATCCATTAGGATAGCAGCCTGCTCATATTTATCGCCGGTTTCTACGAAAGAGTCATAGTCTGCAATAACTGTATTGTTGATGAAATCAATGACTTCAAGTGCGTTGTCTGACAGACTCTTAACTGCATTTGTTACTTCATTGCTGATAACCTGGATGTTACCTGCCGTCTGTCTGCTGTTTTCAGCAAGAGAACTGATTTCGCCTGCTACAACAGCAAAGCCTTTTCCTGCTTCACCCGCTCTTGCTGCTTCAATGGAAGCATTAAGAGCAAGAAGATTTGTCTGTGAAGCGATGTCCAGAATAACATTTGTAAGTTCGTTTATCTGTGAAACCTTTTCACTGTTCTTTACAGACTCCTGTAGTACATTGCCAAGTTCAGAGATCTTGCTGCCTGTGTTTTCCTTCTTCTGTGCAGCTGTAGCCTTGATCGCATCAGCTTCGTTTCTGATACCAATGGCTGTTTGTGCACCCGCTGAGGCTTCGTGTCTTATCTCATCAGCTGCATCTTTAACTTCTTCAAGTCGGCCGTTGATCTGATCTGCTGTAGTTGCAACTGTATCCATGCTGGCTGATAATTCCTCAAGAGCAGCAGAAGTGTTTGTGATATTGTCGCTTGCTCTCTGAATCTTATCTGTCATTTCGTCAGATGAAGTTCTTAGTACAACGGTGCCATCCTTTACGTCACGTATGATCACCTGAAGGGTTTCTATAAACTGGTTGATACCCATGATAATGGACTGCAGCTCTGTTTTTGAGGCGGTTTTGATACGTACTGTAAGATCACCTTTTCCTGCATTTATATTATCAATGATTGATGTTACTTCAGAAGAAATAGCACTTATCTTATTGCTGATTCTTACAATACCAAGGCCAAGGTTTACGAGAATGCACAATACAATAATGATCATACCTATATATGCATTTGTTTTTGCTGAGTCTAATCTTAATTGAAGAAAAGCATTCATTCCATCAGAGAGGCTTTTGATGGTTGCTTCGGCCGTATCAAAGGATGCATTCATAGCGTTCATGTTGGTATAATAAGTTGAAGACAGAATGCCAAATACAGTATTCATATCCTTGGCTTTACAACCCGCTGCGATTTTATCGGCATCAGCAAGATATGTATCCAGTGCAGTGGAGAGCTCGTTAAAAATCTGATCACCGTTTTGACCCTGAGTTACAAGAAGGCTGGTACTAAGGTAATTTAGCGCATCAGGGATCTGTGCCCTGGCAGCGTCTATATCACTTAGATACCCCTGTATTGTAGCTTCGTCAACGCTATCGATAGTCGAGGCTCCGATAAGAGCGCTGAGTCTGCCGTCGATAAGTAGAGTTGCCTGTTTTATTTTTGCTTCGGCTATAAGAGTTTCTGCTTCACCCTGGCTGGCAGTGACAGCAATTTCCTTCATTCCTATTAAGCTGTTAATAAGAACAATTGTAACTATAACAAATGCCAGGAGTATAACCAGATTTACAGATAAATTTTGGAACACAATTGATTGGAAAATATTTCCTTTTTTTAAGCTATTTTCCTGTTTTGAGTTTTGTTCGATTGCCATTTTTCTTGCCTCCTCAAGTTGAATAACAAAGATTAATCATTCCTTAATATTACTATTTAAAAGTGACATAGTAAGCATATTTTATGCATATTAAGTGCTTATATAATTATTATATCAATCAGCCCAACAGCAGCTATTAAATGATTCTAAAAACTTCATTAATTGTTACTGTTCACACCTTACGGTGCTCACAGCAACTGGATTTGCCCATTCCAGTTGCCTTCGGCAAAGGGGCAAATCCTATATTCAAGACGTAGAACATTCTCACGCTCAGCGCAGCAAGTGCGCAGAGCTGTCTGAACAGTAACCATTAATTTCTTTAATAAGAAATCACTTTCCTACTTGTTTTATTGCGACATGAATAATAAAATTTGTAGAGATAAAAAATAAGGAATGGGAGAGTAACATGGCACAGAGAACAGATATTCACAAGGTACTGATAATCGGCTCAGGTCCTATTGTCATCGGACAGGCCTGCGAATTTGACTATTCGGGGACTCAGGCATGCAAAGCCCTGAGGAGCCTTGGATATGAAATAGTTTTGGTTAATTCCAATCCCGCAACCATCATGACTGATCCGGAGATGGCTGACAGGACTTATATTGAACCCTTAAATGTGGACCGCGTTGCGGCTGTAATTGAAAAAGAAAGACCAGATGCCCTTTTGCCTAATTTAGGTGGACAATCTGGTCTTAATTTGTGTTCTGAGCTTTATAAGGCGGGTGTTCTGGATAAGTATAACGTCAAGGTTATAGGTGTTCAGGTAGATGCCATTGAGCGAGGAGAGGACAGAACAGAGTTCAAGAAAACCATGGATATGCTGGGCATAGAGATGGCAAGATCCAAGGCTTGCTACAGCATAGAAGAGGCTTTGGCTGAGGCAGATGAACTTGGCTACCCTGTGGTACTCAGACCTGCTTATACCATGGGCGGAGCAGGTGGCGGCCTTGTTTACAATAAGGAGGAGCTGCAGACGGTTTGCGCAAGAGGTCTTGCAGCGTCAATCATCCATCAGGTTCTTGTTGAGGAATCAATCCTTGGCTGGGAGGAGCTTGAGCTTGAAGTAGTAAGAGATAAAGACAATAACATGATCACAGTCTGCTTTATCGAGAATGTGGATCCTGTCGGAGTTCACACGGGTGATTCCTTCTGTACGGCGCCTATGCTCACTATAGATGAGGAGCTTCAGAAGGAGCTTCAGCGTCAGGCATATAAGATTGTTGAGCACATCGGAGTAATCGGAGGCACGAACGTTCAGTTTGCACATGATCCCAAGACGGGAAGAATTGTTGTAATTGAGATAAATCCCAGAACATCAAGATCTTCTGCACTTGCAAGTAAGGCAACAGGATTCCCCATTGCTCTTGTTTCAGCAAAGCTTGCTACAGGTCTTACCTTATCAGAACTTCCTGATTCCAAGTTTGGAACTCTCGATAAATATGTACCAAACGGGGACTATGTGGTTGTCAAGTTTGCACGCTGGGCCTTTGAGAAATTCCACGGAGTTGAGGATAAGCTTGGCACCCAGATGAGAGCTGTCGGTGAAGTAATGTCCATCGGAAAGAATTTCAAGGAAGCTTTTCAGAAGGCTATCAGATCCCTTGAAAAGGGCAGATATGGACTTGGCAATGTGAAAAAATATGAGGAGATGGATAAGGATGAACTTCTTCATCTTTTAAAGGATGCTTCTTCCGAGAGATATTTCCTTATATATGAAGCATTCAAGAAGGGTGTTACTGTTGATGAGATCTTCGATATCACTAAGGTTAAGCACTATTTCTTAAATGAAATAAAGGAGCTTGTGGACGAAGAAGCAGCTTTGGTAGAAGCTTTTTCAGGGAAAATACCTTCTAAGGAAGTACTTCTTAAAGCCAAGGAGGACGGCTTTGCAGATATTTATCTTGCAGGACTTCTTGGAGTGTCAGAGGATGATATCAGAAATAAGAGAGAGGAATTCGGCCTTCTCGAAAACTGGGACGGTGTTCACGTATATGGCACGGAAGGCGCAGCATATTACTACTCAACATATAAAAATGGAGTAGAGCTCGAAAATCCCAAGGATATGACAGGCTCTGAGAAGAGAAAGATCATGATCCTCGGCGGCGGTCCCAACAGAATCGGACAGGGAATTGAGTTTGATTACTGCTGCGTACATGCAGCACTTGCCCTCAAGAAACTTGGCTTTGAGACCATAATTGTAAACTGCAATCCTGAAACTGTTTCAACGGATTATGATACATCAGATACACTGTATTTCGAACCTCTTACACTTGAGGATGTTCTTCAGATTTACAGAAAGGAAAAGCCTGTTGGAGTAATTGCTCAGTTTGGCGGACAGACACCTCTTAACCTTGCAGCTAAGCTTAAGGAAGAGGGCGTGAATATTCTTGGAACAACTCCTGAAGTAATTGATCTTGCAGAGGACAGAGATCAGTTCCGTATGATGATGGAGAAGCTTGGAATTCCTATGGCAGAATCCGGAATGGCTTCAAATGTTGATGAAGCAAAGGCAATAGCAGCCAGAATCGGATATCCTGTTATGGTTCGTCCTTCCTTTGTCCTTGGCGGAAGAGGAATGGAAATCGTTCGTGATGAAGAGAGTATGGAAGGTTACATGAGGGCAGCAGTCGGAGTTACACCTGATCGTCCGATTTTGATAGATAGATTCCTTCACAATGCTCTTGAGTGTGAGGCAGATGCCATAAGTGACGGAGAGAGAGCCTTTGTTCCGGCAGTTATGGAGCATATTGAGCTTGCAGGTATTCATTCAGGTGACTCAGCCTGCATCATTCCTTCTAAGCACATCTCTGAGAAGCATTTAAAGACAATTGAGGAATACACCAGAAAGATTGCTGTGGAGATGAATGTTGTGGGACTTATGAACATGCAGTATGCCATTGAAGATGACACTGTATATGTTCTTGAGGCTAATCCCCGCGCATCACGTACAGTTCCGCTTGTATCAAAGGTTTGCAGTATCAGCATGGTGCCTGTTGCAACAGACATCATCACTTCAGAGCTTACGGGACGCCCGTCTCCGGTTCAGGAACTCATTGACTCTAAGAAGGACACAGAGCCTGAGTATTATGGTGTAAAAGAGGCTGTATTCCCCTTCAATATGTTCCCTGAAGTTGATCCTGTTCTCGGACCTGAAATGAGATCAACCGGTGAAGTTCTGGGACTTGCCAAGACTCCCGGCGAAGCCTTCTTTAAGGCAGAGGAGGCAGCAGGTGCAGCACTTCCGCTTGAAGGCGCAGTTCTTATATCCTTAAATAGTGAGGATAAGCCTGAAGCATCAGAGCTTGCAGCTGCATTTTCAAAGGAAGGCTTCAAGATATATGCCACAGGAAAAACCTATGAAAGCATCATTGATGCCGGAATTGATGCAACCAGAATAATGAAGAATTATGAGGGCGGAAGACCCAATGTGGAGGACCTTATCAAGAACGGAGATGTTCAGCTTGTAATAAATACTCCCATAGGAAAAGGCGCAGCCCACGATGATGCTTATCTTCGCCGTGCCGCTATCAAAGCCCGTCTTCCTTATATAACCACAGTTGCCGCTGCCAAGGCTGCTGCTCAGGGAATAAAGGAAGTTAAAAGCGAAGGCCGTGGAAATATCAGATCACTCCAGGAATATCATGGAGCTAACTAAAGTTTTGCAATAGACCGGCGCTGCTCAAGCAAGCTCGACTGGCATGGACCGCACTAAGCTGGCGGGAGATCTTGCTAAATGTTTTGCTTAATCAGTAATAGCCTCGTATCTCTTTACAGAGATAGAGGCTATTTTCTTATGCGATTTTCATTTCTTCAAGTTTATCTAATATTGCTGCAGATAAGCTTCTATGTCCGCTTTCATCCATGTGTTCGTCATCAATTGAGCTTGGACTTGCAAAGTCAGATGCTGCAAGAAACTGATTTCCGCGTCTTTTTGCAATCCTCTCATATTCACGTTTTAGATTAATGCTTGTTTTGACGGAATTCTCATCAAACTCGGGATCCTTTTCCGGAAGATATACTTCATCACCAAGCTTAATTGGAGATACTACAAGAATCTTTTCAGGAGCCACGTATTTTTCAAGTTCATCAAGGCACAGCTCAAGTCCTTTCCCTATGATGTGAGGATTTGCATTAAAAACTTTTTTGCAATCATTTGTGCCGAGCATGATGATAGCTGCATCAAGTGGGTAGTTACTCTCAAGACTTAGCGGCAGTATTTCTGTTCCCTTCCTAAAGGGTCTTAGATGATCGTCAAAAACGGTAGTCCTTCCACATAGTCCATCTTCAATTATTCTCACTTCACTTAGCTTCTCCTGAACAAGGCTGGTCCATCTGATTCCCCAAGGGTATCTCTCTTTAGTTCCGGGAATGAGTCCCCATGTATTTGAATCACCAAATGCAAGTAAATTTGCCATAAGTCACTCCTCATAATCTATGACTTCCACTTTTGTCGGCAAGAAGTCTCAAGTCTGCATCGCTATTTTGTTGCGGAAATTTTATCATCACTAAAATACATTCAAATCATTAAAAAACGACCTTACACATAGATTATGAATGTCTATGGGATATCTGTAAAATATCTAAAACTTTTAGTCACATATAATTACAAGCTATAACCTTTCTATCATTTGAAACAGATCGGGTGAAGTGAATTAGAGTTTGGGGGTATGATGAGTCCTTGTAGAAAGAAGAAGCTTTAGTGACTGATTAAGAAATGACATATTTATATTAAGAATCAGTCTAATAAGATCAACTATATGCTATAGACTTATTACTGACGGAATTATATTTTCGCAGAGGGAGTCTATGAAAAACAAGTACGCGAATAGACTGAAAGGCAGGCAGAAGGAAGATCCGCAGAGGGAGTCTATGAAGAATAAGTACGCGAATAGACTGAAAGGCAGGCAGAAGGAAGATCCCGCAGAGGGAGTCTATAAAGAACAAGTACGCGAATAGACTGAAAGGCAGGCAGAAGGAAGATCCCGCAGAGGGAGTCTATAAAGAATAAGCAGGTGATTAGACTGCATGGCGTGTAAAGCAGAAAACATTATTTAGGGATTTATATTTTCTATTCGTATCTGAGGTACTTTCACAACACTTAGCCATTTAATTACCCAATTATAAATAGCTATGCGTTATAATCTAATTAATGAATGAATCGCGAGAAATCCGGAGAAACAGGGCAAAGTTGTGTATCATCGGTAAGAAGAAATATAGTGTTGAAGCTATCATGTAAAGATGTCTTACTGCTTGGTATTTTACCTTTAATATTACATAATTTATCTAGACAAAGGTATGAGGAAAACGAGAATACAGGGGAACAAATGAAAATTGATATTCAAAAGATAATAAATGGTGAAGAGAGCCTTACCATACGCTATAAAGAGCCTAACCCCATTGTAAGCCGGATTATTGAAATACTCGGAAGGGAAGATAGCAGATTGTGGGGGAGAACGGATCTTGGAAGCGAGAGCGTTAAGCTATCGGATGTGCTGTACCTTGAGACGGTAGATGATAAGGTTTTTGCATATACCATGGATAAGGTTATAAAAATTGATGGTTCTTTGTATTCATTTTTGAATAGCGTAACGGACGATAACTTTTTCAGGTGCAGTAAGTCTATGGTAATCAATATTGCAAAGGTCAAAGCTCTTAAAAGTATGTCATCAAACCGTATTGATGCAATTATGGAGGGCGGCGAGCATATTTTGATATCAAGGCGATATGCTGTAGAGTTTCGAAGAATACTTAAGGGGGACAGATAAATGAAAGATAAAAACAGAGTTACCCTGTGGGAGCTTTATCTTACAAAAGAGATTGGTATTGAATTCAAGGCGTGTCTGTATTTCTTTGCGATACTGTTTTTCTATTGTGTATATCGTATGATCGGTGGAAGTTTCGTTGCGGATATTCTCCATATGACGGAGATGATTTTTACCTGCTACATCATAGGATATTTGCAGGTTTATATGCTATGGAATTTTGATGAAGCTGATGAATTTGGCGCTAAAGTCTGCATAGGAACGGCAATTTGTACGGCCATTTATTGCATTACTTCATACCTGTTTTCATGGTTTGACAAAAGCCTTCTGGTTACAGCATTATTTGCCGCCTACATTATCATAGTGTATTTGTGCGTCTTCCTGATTTATAAATCCAAGAGAACAATCGATGATAAACGCCTGAACGAGGATCTTCGCCTTTTCCAGTCGGAGCACAAAAACAAATAATAGCGGTATATTTATGCTCCGCCATATGGAACAGATCATGCTGACAGGAAACAGCTCTCTTTGACTTGTAATACTTATATTTTTATGGTCAATACATTTAATCCTAAGAGGTTCTGATAGGAAACTTCTTTTGCTATTTTATAAACAAGTCTTATTCCAACATTTTTACCGACTTCGTCCTGTTCATTGACTTTATATCGATCCGAGGGATTAAAAGCTCTGCAGTTGTCACGGCATCTGAGAATTATCTCTTTATCGTCACAAACCACTCTTAAATCGATGGAATGTTTTTTGTTATCCTTGGTAAAGCCATGTGCTACCACATTTCCTGCCATCTCTTCCATACTAAGTCCTGCAAGGAAGGATCTTCTCTGATCAATTCCATGATCCTTACAAAAATCCACAATTTTCTCTGAAATACTGACAACTTCATCCATGTCGTGAACAGTTATATCAAGTCTGTCTGAATCACCGGCGCCAAAGTCTTCCGGGATAGCCATGAGATCCTCTAAGTTACGGGGGAATCTCTTTAAACAAATGCAGGCAGCAATCACAATAATTGCGGTGCAAATTACACCATTTAAAATATTGGCTATGTATAAGCCATTCATTTTAAATAATGGGATTAAAATAAGGCTCCAGCATACAACTCCGATCATTCCATCTGTTGTAGGGAGAACTACCGCCAGGTTTTTTCGTTCAATTGTCTGTGCGTAGCAGGTAAATTGCGTGCATACAAGAGAAAGAATCATGCAGAATGGCAGAAGTCTTAAGCCCATAACAGTCATTCCAAATACCGGATCCTGAGGATCCTGATAGAATAAGAAGGTAAGCGGCTTTGCAAAAAGTACAATAAACGCTATGACTGCGAAGATTACCAACATACCCTTTACAGTACTGATATACATGGTGTCGATCAGAGACCTTCTGTCTTTTTCACCCACGCTAATGCTGTACAGCATTCTTGAAACCGCCATCATTCCAAAGACAACCGGCCAGAAAATAGCCATAACAGAGTTAGAAGCAGCAAAGGATGAAATCCCTACTGTTCCTACATAAGCAATAATCAGGTAATTTACAATAACACAGCGGAGGGTCTCAACTAAACGGGAAATGGCACCGGGCACCCCGAGACGGGCGATATCTTTTCCATCTTGCCAGTTACAGATTTTGAAATCGAATCTCCACTCTGATTTTCCTGCAAAATAATACTGGGCCTGAATCAGTAAAAATGTCCAGTATGAAAGGGATGTACTTAATGCCAGCCCAAAAATCCCAATGGGCAAAATTACTACAAACAAGTGGTTAAGGATAGCATTCATAACAAAGCAGGATATACTTGCAATCATAGTTCTTTTTGACTGATTTTCCAAAGATAAAAATGCAAAGAGCTGCTGTCCCAGAACCAGTGCCGGAATTCCTATAGACTGCCCGATAAGGTACAGGTTAAACATTGAAAGATCGGGCTCAGTGTCAACAACAATCCGCGTTGCTCCTGTGACTGCAGTAATAATTATAATCAAAGATGTTACAATCGACAAAATAACAGACAGAATAATATCGATTGTAAATACACTGTTTACTGATTCTCTTTTTACTGCTATGTATCTTCCATAGAGAATCTGCGAGCCTCCAACCAACATAATGCTGGCTGCATATAGAAAATGAGTAATTGGCGCATATAGTCCAATTGCAATCATGGCAGATTTGCCCAAAACATTGCTGGCATAGAGGGTATCCACTATACCATTTATGGCATTGATAACTATAAGAAGGATCTGGTAGGGCAGCAGGCGAAAAAACAGCCCGGTTAATAGCTCGCGATCCGATAAAACCTGTTTTTTATTATCTCCATCAACTGAGAAACTGCTTCTGTTATGATGCATGTATTCCCTCCAGGATAATCCACGAAAACAGCTACGGTTAAGTAATCACTATCTTGTATATAATTATCCAATATTTTCGCTATGCTGTTTATTAAATTATCATAAAATTCCCGGTTGGAATTTTTATGAGGGAACTGCCGCTAATTAATTCAGCTTGCCAGATCTCTTTTATCATAAAATATGAATGCAAAAATGGTGGCGCAAAGTATCACCATAACTGCTGTCACAAATGCCATAGCATCGGTCTCTACTCCTGAGAAAATTTCAGAAGCATTAGCATATGCATAGGGCCCTATAAAAAGATAATCCTTAAGGTCAGGAACCACGCGTCCTATCAGATCATATACATAGAAAACAAGTGCAATTCCAAGTCCCATGCCCATTTTACTTTTTCCTGAAACCGCTGATATTCCAAAACAGAGGGCAGCAATTTCAATATTCATTAGAAGCTGTCTGAGCATAAAGGAGGTGAATTCCTTAAGAGGCAGTTCTTCTTTCAGATAGACAAATCCTGCAACATAGAATAATGCGCAGATAATTGTAAAAAGTACCAGCAGTACTGCCACGCATATTCCCTTTGCGGCGACTACTTTGCTTCTTGATACAGGAAGTGAAAACAGAAATTCTCCTGTATGCTTGTCCTCTTCTTTTGACAATATATCAATTGCCAGAATCGCAGCGAACATGGCACCTCCAAGTCCATGGACAGTACCAACCTCTGTGGCAAAATATCCCTTCAAAGTAGCTATGCTAAGTGTGCTCATGCCAAATGCGTCGGAAAAGGCTCCCATATTGGAAAACATATCCGCCATATCCTTCATATCACCTTCCATACTCTGATAAAGAAGTATGCAGGCAAGCCCCATGAGCCCTACTGATAATGACCATATAAGAAAGCTTTTAAAATTCAGTTTTATTTCTCTTAATAAAATTGTTCTCATAATATTCACTCCTTGTAAAATATGTAATTAGTACGTTTATTCCGTAATCCTGACATATCGGTCGGAACCATTCCAAATCATGACTTCGTCATGACAGTTCATTCCTCATAGAATCTGATAAATTCATCCTCGTCAATCAGCACAGAATCCAGCATTGATAACCTTCCCTCCCGCATGATTGCTCCATGTCTGCAATATTTATTCACTTCAGATAGCACGTGAGTTGATAAGAGGCAGGTTGCACCTTCATTTACATATTCATCAATGAGATTAAAAAACGTCCTTTGCATAAGCGGATCAAGGCCGCCTGTCGGTTCATCAAAAATGAAAAGCCTGGGTCTGTGCTGCATGGCGCAAACTATGCTGACTTTCTTACGATTTCCATAAGACAGTTCTTTTATCCGTTTGTTCACATCAACCTTTAGTCTCTCACATAATTTCTCAGCTTCTGCGCTACAGTCCATTTTTCTGACATCTGCAGCATACTTTATGACATCCTTCACCTTCATTGAGGTGTAGAACCAACTCTCAGAGGGCATATATCCCACATTTTCAAGAATCTTTTCATGATCTTTGACGCTGTCCATTTCAAGAATTTTTATGCTTCCGCTATTTATCTTAAGAAAACCCAGCATAGACCTTATAGTGGTGGATTTACCCGCTCCGTTTGGACCAATAAATCCGAATATATCACCTTCCTCTATAGTCAGGGAAACATCGATAACCCCCCTGTTTTTGCCGTAGCTTTTTGTGAGATTTTGAATTTCAACTACATTTTTCATAAACGTCGTCTCCTTTTTTCGACAAGCCATCATTTTTACTAAGTATGAAGAACTACACATTTCTCTTATCTTACAAATACCAAATAACAAAAGCAGGAACAATAGCTGTCCCTGCAAGGTGCACTTATTTACCGCTATGTTTCACTTTTATCCTGAATAAAACAGTAGATTTATTCCTTTTTAGCTGCGATTTTGGTATAATTAGGATAAGAAAACAGAGTAGAGAGAATGATTATCTATAAGAAGAGATGTAGTAAAGAATCTATTTTTAGGAGGTAACTGTCATGGCTATTATAGATAAGATTTTCGGGGAACACAAAGGTTTGTACAATTCCCCTTCAGAGGATGAACTTCAGATGGAACAGACAGGGACCAAGGAAAAGAAGCCAAAGGCTGAGATTTCTGAGGATGATACCGTAAGATTCACTGAGCACGATAGATTTTGGGAGGGAATGAAATAAGTGCAGTGAAAGTTAGTGTTGATTTATCACGTTGACACTTTAGTGTACTAGTGCTATTCTTTTATAAGATTTAGATAGAGGTTGCGTATTCTATCAGTACGGATTCTGATGCGACAGGCGCAGGAGAGGGATTCGGAAAGGACAATACGCCGAAGGATGAGCCATCCTGTGAGGCTTGTACCTGGGCATGCAGTGAATAATTGCATGACTGTCATCGCAAGATGGGGAGCTATCAGCTAATAGAATCAATGGCGATTTTGTGAAGCTAACTCTCCGAGTGATGAGTTAGCTTCTTTATTTGAGCAAAGTTAGTAAAAGTTTTTTATAAATAATATTGAGGAGAAATATTATGGCAGTTTTTAAGGGTGCAGGTGTTGCTATTGCTACACCATTTTATGAGGATGGATCGGTCAATTATGATGAGTTCAAGAGACTGATCGATTTCCAGATTGATAATGGAACAGATGCCATTATTGTATGCGGAACGACAGGTGAAAGTGCTACCATGACCGAAGAAGAGCACATGGAGGTTTCAAGATTCTGCATTGATTATGTAAATAAGAGAGTTCCTGTAATTGCCGGTGCCGGATCAAATTGCACAAAAACGGCTATTGATCTGTCTGTTGATGCTGCTAAGGCAGGCGCTGATGGTATTCTTTCAGTAACTCCATACTATAACAAGGCAACTCAGGATGGTCTTGTTCAGCATTTTACAGCTATTGCCAAGGCAGTTGATGTTCCGATCATTCTTTACAATGTGCCTAGTCGTACAGGCTGCAATATTCAGCCTGCTACTGTAGTTAAGCTCTGCAAAGAGGTTGATAACATTGTTGGAATTAAGGATGCTGTGGGCAATCTTGCTCAGACCACCAAGATGATGCAGCTTGCTGATGGAGCAGTTGATCTTTACTCAGGTGAGGATGGTCTTGTTGTTCCAATCATGTCTCTTGGAGGACTTGGAGTAATTTCAGTCCTTTCAAACGTAGCTCCTGCTAAGACACATGAGATGTGCCAGAAGGCACTTGATGGCGATTTCAAGGGTGCAGCTAAGATACAGCTTGAGGCACTTCCTCTTATAGATGCGCTCTTCTCAGAGGTTAATCCTATTCCTGTAAAGGCAGCTCTTGAGATGATAGGCTTCAAGGCAGGTCCGCTTCGTCTTCCTCTTACAACTATCACAGAGGAGAACAGAGTGGTACTTGAGAGAGAGCTTAAGAAATTTCTTGGTATGTAATTAGAAATTTAGCGATAAGAGAATTCCATGATTCGGAAATAGTGACTTAGCTATTTTGGTAAATGTGCCGGTGTATTCTTGGACGCAGATGAAAGAATAAAGGAGAATGGGAATGACAAAAGCGATAATGCACGGCTGTAACGGCCGAATGGGGCATGTTATTGTTGACCTTGCAGCAAATGATGACAATATAGAAATAGTGGCAGGAATTGACGCTTACGGCGAGAATAATTACAGTTTTCCCGTATTCGATTCAATTGATAAATGCGATGTAGATGCAGATGTGGTTATTGATTTTTCTAATGCATCAGCTATTGACGGGCTTCTTAAGGCCTGTGCTGAAAAAAAACTCCCTGTTGTATTATGTACCACAGGATTGTCTAAGGAGCAGCTTGAAGAGGTTAATAAGGCATCTGAGAAGACTGCAATCCTTAAGTCAGCAAATATGTCAGTTGGAATAAACATGCTTATGAAGGTATTAAAGGAGATTTCTCCTGTACTGGATGCGGCAGGCTTCGATATAGAAATAGTTGAGAAGCACCACAATCAAAAGCTGGACGCGCCCAGCGGAACAGCTCTTGCACTTGCTGACAGCGTAAACGAATCATTATCTGAAAAATGTGAGTACGTTTATGACAGAAGTGACAGACGTATGAAGCGTCCTAAGAAGGAAATCGGAATTTCAGCTGTTCGCGGTGGCACGATTGTAGGTGATCATGATGTTATCTTTGCCGGAATGGATGAGGTTATAACTCTTTCTCACAGAGCATATTCAAGATCAGTTTTCGCAAAGGGCGCAATTGAAGCCGCTAAGTTCCTTGCAGGAAAAGAAGCAGGAATGTACGACATGAGTGATGTAATATAATGATATAGGTGTCAAAAGTCAAAAATGCGTACATGCTTGCATGTTAAGCATTTTGACTTTATGACCCGAACAAATATGAGGAATTAGCAATTTACGCAGTAAATTAGCGGTTTCCGAATATTTGTAGAATTGCAAGAGTTTCGAAGAAACGGAGCAATTCGTATATCATATAATGAATTATTAAAATGCTCCATGCTTAGTGCTGGAGCATTTTTAGTGTAAGACATAAAAGAGGTAAATATGAGATTCAGGCCGTGTATAGATATACATAATGGACAGGTTAAACAGATAGTAGGAAGTAGTCTGCGTGATGCCGGTGATGTTGCTGCAGAGAATTTCGTGGCTACTCAGGACGCTGCATTTTATGCAAAAATGTATAAGGATAAGGGGCTTTATGGAGGGCATATTATTATCCTTAATGCAAATGATAGTCCCTACTATGAAGCATCGGTAAATCAGGCTTATATGGCTCTTAGACAGACTCCGGGATGTCTTCAGGTTGGTGGCGGTGTAACTGCTGAAAATGCTGCGCAGTATTTAGCTGCAGGAGCTTCACATGTGATTGTGACGAGCTATGTTTTTAAAGATGGAAAAGTGAATTATGAAAATCTGAGGAAACTTGTTAGTGAGACCGGAAAAGAACATCTGGTGCTGGATCTTAGCTGCCGTAAAAGTACTGAGGATGGGAAATATTACATTGTTACAGACAGATGGCAGAAGATGACAGAAGTAGAAGTGAATGCAGACATTCTTGATGAGTTTTCATCCTACTGTGATGAATTTCTTGTTCATGCGGTTGATGTTGAAGGCAAACAGTCAGGAATCGAAAATGAGCTTGCAGGGTTACTTGGAAACTGGGGAAAGATACCAATGACCTACGCCGGAGGAGTGCATAACCTTCAGGATATAGAAGAACTTAAGAGATGCGGCATGGGAAAGCTGGATGTGACAGTTGGCAGCGCATTGGATATATTTGGCGGTACGATTTCTATAGATGAAATAGTAAATGAATTAGAGTAGAGGCATGTTTTCTTATAAAACCTGCAATCATCCGAAGGCGCTCTAAAGTAATCAGCAGAAATATTTGGCGCTTACTATAGCAATTGAACGCAAAATTACGCCCCCGAAATGTATAGATTCCTGTTTTTCCTTAGAAAAACGGGAATCTATACATTTCGGGGGCTATAATTTGAGCTTTCTATGGAGTATGTTCTCTTATAGTGAGAACCTGGCTACAAATTCCTGAAGTTCCTGTGCGTTTTCAGCAAGACGATCGGAAGCTTCTGCAACCTCATGGGTGGAAGCTGTCTGCTGCTGGGATGCTGCAGATACATTCTGAGTCTCATCTGCAACACTTACGCTCATTTCTTCAATCTTCTGAATGTTATTAGCAATTGTCTCTGTACCGCCGGATAGCTGGTCAACAATTTCGCTCATGCGAGCACTCTGCTCGGAAACGGAATGAACCTTGTTAACAATTTCATTGAAGGTATTACCGGCCTCATTAACGACTTCAGAGCCTTCAAGAACGCTCTGTGCACCGTCTTTCATGGAGTCAACTGCTTCTTCAGAGCTCTTCATTATGTCTTCAATAAGAACTGTGATATTGTTTGCAGCTTCATTTGACTGATCAGCCAGTTTGCTGATCTCACTTGCTACAACTGCAAATCCTTTACCCATTTCTCCTGCACGGGCAGCTTCAATGCTGGCATTTAGAGAAAGGAGATTGGTCTGACTTGCGATTTCAGCGATAGTATCAACGAAGGAATCAATATTTTTAAGCTTGTCGCCCAGTCCTTCAACCATGGTAGCTGTATTTTCAACAGAATCTTTGATGGTTTCCATCATGGTTGTTGCACGATTCATGTCAGAAGCGCCCTTTGTTGCTGCTTCGTTGGTTGCCTGTATCATTTCGCTGGAAGCTACAATTGCATCCTGGAATTCCTGCATATTATTTACAAATGCCTGAGTTTCATCACTTGCACCTGATACAGCTGTAATCTGGCCGCTGCAGGAGTTTGCAACGTTTGTGCAGGAGTTTGCAACCATTTCACTTGCTTCAGCTGACTGGGAAGCACTTGCTGAAAGTTCCTCAGATGCGGATGCAACATAAGCGGTAGTGTCAGAAATCTTAGCCATCAGCTCTCTGATATTTGAGTGAAGAAGATCGAGAGCATCGGAAATAAGGCCAATTTCGTTATTAGTTTTCTTAAGAGGTCTAACCTTCTTCATATCGGCATTGTCACTGAAGTCGCTGTTTGCCATGTGCTCCATTTCTTTAGCTACAAGCACGATAGGAGTAGTGATTTTCTTACCAATGTAGAAGGCTACTATAATCCCGCATATAATAAGAACTACAAGAACGATGAGGGATTTAATAATAGAGTTCCTGAGGGCTTCATCAGCGTGTTCTTTGTATACCGCTTCAAGACTGTCAATGTGATCAATCCAGACACCTGTACCAATAACCCAATCAAAGGGCTCATACAGCATTGTGTAACCCATCTTGGGAAGGGGCTCGGTTTCGTTCGGTTTCGCGAAACTGAAATATGAAAATCCGCCGCCTGCCTTTGCGTTAGCAATGAAATCTTTTATCATGTATACGCCATTAGGATCGTGCTGTTCAAGACGGTTAGTACCTTCTGTATCGCGGCCAAGAAGAACCACGTTTGTACCATCTGAAGTATCAACCCAGAAATATCCGTCGCCGTCCATGAAACGAAGTTCACGAACATAATCAGCAGCGATTCTCTTTGCGTCTTCTTCTGAAAAAGCACCTGCAAGGTGCGCTTTATCTACCTGTTCAACAAGACTTACAACATTTTGAACCTGGTTTCTAAGCTCAGATTGCTGATCCTGCATAAGTCTTTCTCTATAAGCAGCAGTCTGTTCCTTGGTGGTTGCGATTGTACTGTTAATTGTGAATAACTCAATGATGATGCCGGTCAGGATAACTGCACCTGCTATGACACCGATTAGAGCATACAATAAAGAACCTGTTCGTTTTTGCATTGTTACACCTCCATAAGAAATTATGACACACATTCAGCTTAGCAAAACGTGTTTGGTATAACAATTAATTAAGTATAAAATTTTGGTAAATAAGTTGTGCACTATTCGAATTTTTTACGTGTTGATTTTTGATAATTTTCAATATTTGACAGGCTTTTGTTTTCCTTCGGAAAAGGGGAATTGTGTTGGTCAGATCCTCGCAAAGAAATGGGAGTGTTCTGCGGATCTGGTCAGTTTTTTTATATCAGAAAACCCATCCGTTTCCGGATGGGTTAAGTGATTAATCATTTGTACACTTGCTGATTCTATATATAAAGAATAAGGCACATTGTAGTCTTGATTAAAATGATTGTCCGTTAATCAAAGCTTGTTTACGTTAACGGCCTGAGGTCCTTTTTCGCCCTGGATTACATCGTAATCAACTGCAGCGCCTTCGTCGAGAGACTTGAAGCCCTCCATGTTGAGTCCTGAATAATGTACGAATACATCATTGCCTGCCTCATCAGAAATGAAGCCGTAACCCTTCTGGTTGTTGAACCACTTAACTGTACCCTTGTTCATAGCTTACCTCCACTAAAAAATAAAAAATAGTTCTAATCGTCAAATGAGTACTTCTATTGACGATATGTTGTATTAAAACAACATAGTTAGCATATCATAAGGAAACTTAAAAGTAAAGAAATTATTAAAATATTCGCGAATTAATTCACAATTCATCTAAATGAAGGTCCCTGTTACTTTACTTTAATTGTTTAGTGTGTTAAAATATGCAAGCAGTAAAGTAAATTGACGAAATTAAGTTAATTTGGATACTTGGTTGATTATAACTCAATTGAGTAGTGGAGGGATACATGAACAAAAAAATTCGTACAGAAGCGGTGGATCATTTATTTGAAGCGATTCTGTCACTTGATAATAAAGAGGAGTGCTATAGCTTTTTTGAGGATTTGTGTACGGTTAATGAATTGATGTCACTTTCTCAGAGATTTGAAGTAGCAGCAATGCTCAGAAAGCATAAGACATACCTTGAAATAGCAGAGAAGACAGGAGCATCAACTGCCACTATAAGCAGAGTGAATCGTTCTTTGAATTATGGAGATGATGGATACGCTCTGGTTTTCCAGAGAATGAAGGAAAGCTGATTTTTAGTGCGATCCATAATTTTTCTTAGAATTTTTTAGAGAACATTTAGTTGATATATTTAACTGATAAAAAGAACCCCATGATTGGTAATGTGATTACAATCATGGGGATTTTGACGTACAAAAAACTGAAATACAATTAGTTTGCAGCAGCTCGTTCTTTTGCAGTTTCAGCAGAGGTTTTTTCAGCTGTCATATTACATTGTCCCTGGAAAACTGCATTTTCATCAATTACAAGAGTTTTTGCTGTAAGATCACCTATAAGCTTGCCTGTGTCACTGATCTCAACTTTTCCGGTGCCAGCACTTACATTGCCCTGTATTTCACCTGCCAGAAAAAGATTAGTGGCGGAAACTGCGCCTGTGATTTTTCCTTCCTGACCAACTATGAGTGAACCGTTGACGGATACATTTCCGTTTATCGTACCGTCTACTCTGGTACTCTCCTTGGCGGTAAAGGGACCATCCACAATTGCCCCTGCAGCGATGAAAGATGTTATTGGTTCTGCGGAAACATCAAGTGTTCCATCTTTTGCATTATTAAATAGTGCCATCTTACTCCTCCTCTAAGCACATTATTTTAATCATCCATTTATCTGAACAAGTTCTTCAGGGTTAATGAAAACCCCGTCTTTTTTGATCTGATATCCAAGCTTGGTATTATCACTTCCGACTACAAACAGTGTAGCTCCTTTAACGACGGTGTCACCTTCGTGAACAAGGCTTTCACCGGAATTTCTGTAAATTGAAATATAGCCATTTCCGTGATCAATGGTCACACTGTTGCCGTATTTAATATCTCCGGCTACAGAAGTTACGGTTCCTGCACCTGAAGCAATGATTGTAGAACCTTCCTCGGTTGTCAGAAGAAGAATAGGATCTAAAGTTGAAACATCGACAGGTTCTGTGGCTTCGTCGGTATTTTCTTCTGTGTTCTCAGCATTTTCTTCACCGTTTTCGTCATTGTTTTCTGCATTTTCTGACTGATCAATAGCATTTCCATCTGCATCTATAATGCCGGCTATAGCAATCTCAGAGGATCCGGGATCATCATATGTGCTGATCATGGATGCAGTACCTGAAATAGGAAGCTGTGAGGGAATACTCAGCTGCTCAGCCTCTGCTGCGCTTTGAGCCTCTGCTTCAACCTTCTGATTGAGCGCCTGACTAAGCTGAGTGACTTCATTCTGCAGTTCGGAATTGGATTTGGTAAGAGTCTTGTTTTCCTCATCAAGCTCAAGTATTCTGGCATTCTGCTCCGCTGTATATTTTTTTAATGATGAAACTGTGATTGCTGAATTTACAAGAAAACAGACTAGTGCTACAAACACGGCAAAAATAGAAAATGCCAGCACCTGTGTGGCAATATGGCCAAGATGGATACTTCCGCTGCTTCCATCGGAATCTCCTGATATTATCATAAAAGTATAATGCCTTTTATGTCTGTGTTTTTTAGGTTTATTAATGTCTGCCATAAGAACCCCCGTTTAAATCGTAATAATGATATCACAATTAAGCAGATTAGAAAAGAATTTACTGTGAAGTACAAGGAGTTAGAGTTTATTGTATCTACAATTTACATTAACCTAAAAAGATAATATAATATGATGGATTGCGACATGAGAATCATGTGCATATAGAAATACTAATTATTGGAAGTGAGGTTACATTATGGCATTATTACAACAGTGGCGTGATATGGCTTATTCAGAGAAAGCTGATAAAGCTCAGCTGCAGAAACTTTGGACAGATTATTTTCAGAAGGAAAAGGAAATCTACTCGATCCTTCTTAAGAATCCTGATGAGGTAGTTAAGGGCACAGTTAAGGAACTGGCTGACAAATATAGCATTGATGTAATGACAATGACAGGTTTCCTTGATGGAATCAATGATTCACTTAAGGAGCAGAATCCTATCGAAGAGATGGAAGAGGACACAGAGGTTCAGCTTGGTTTCGACAAGGAACTTCTTTACAAGAACATGGTAGCTGCAGGTGCTGACTGGCTCTATGGTCTTGAAGAGTGGAATGATATCTTCTCTGAGGAGAAGCAGAAGGAGCTCTACAAGGAACAGAAGGCTTCTCAGACAGTTCGCAAGGAGAACAAGGTTTATCCTAACGATCCCTGTCCGTGTGGAAGTGGTAAGAAGTACAAAAAGTGCCACGGTAAAGGCAAATTCTAAGAGAGACTGATCAAAATATAGCTGTACCCGGTTGGTATGGCAGAAAGAGGATAAAATGACAAAAGAAGAATTTAAAGAAGTGTATCGCCATTCATTGGCACACATCCTGGCAAAAGCCGTAATCGAGATTTACGGTAAGGAGACTCAGTACGCAATTGGTCCGCAGGTGGCAGACGGTTGCTACTATGATTTTGTTTTGCCCAAGGCTGTAACAGAGGATGATTTCAAGACTATCGAAGATAAGATGCGCGAGATCATCAAGAGAAGAGAAGACTGGACAAGAAAAGAGGTTTCTAAGGAGGAGGCTCTTGAGATCTTCAAGGATCAGAAGTTTAAGACAGAGCTTATTAATGATCTTCCTGATGGCGAGGTTATCACCACATATAACACAGGTGATGATTTCATCGACCTCTGCAGAGGACCTCACATCGAGAATTCTCAGGAGCTGATGAATGTTTCATATAAAATAAAAGCAGTTTCCGGAGCATATTGGAGAGGAGACGAGAAGAGAGATTCCATGACAAGAATCTATCTGTACGCTTTCCCTTCAAAGGATGAGCTCAAGGCACATCTTAAGATGATCCAGGAAGCTTTGGAGCGTGATCATAAAAAGATTGGTGCACAGCTTGATCTTTTCATGTTTGATGAGACAGCACCCGGTATGCCTTACTGGCTTCCCAGAGGATGGAAGATGTACCAGAAGCTCCTTAAGTTCTCAAGAGACATTCAGGAGAGACATGGATATACCGAGATCGCAGCACCTCTTATTGACAATAAAAAGCTTTGGCTTATCAGTGGACACTGGGCTCACTACATCAACAACATGTTTATCGTACCCGGAATTGCAGGACACGTTCAGGCTGACACAACTATTCCGGACGTTGCAGATGGCATGGAAGAGGATGCAGCTAAGGCTCCCGTTAAGATCGAGAGAGGCTCTGTTATCTACAACAGAGAAGCACTTGATACAATGGGTGCTAAGCCTATGAACTGTCCTAACGCTATGATGACTTACAAGAGAACAGTTCATTCTTATAAAGAGCTTCCTATTCGTTACAGTGAGTACGATGTACTTCACAGAAAAGAGAAGTCCGGACAGATGAACGGTCTTTTCCGTGTTCAGGAGTTCAGACAGGATGATGACCATACATTCGTAATGGAGTCACAGATTCAGGATGAGATTGCAGATATCATCTCAATTGCTGATGAGATCTACAAGACATTCGGTGTTACATACAGAGCTGAGTTCTCAACACGCCCTGATGATTTCATGGGTGATATTGAGGTTTGGAACAGAGCAGAGGCTGCTATTAAGAGCATTCTCGATAAGAAGTATGGCGAGGGTGGCTATGAGATCAACGAAGGCGACGGCGCTTTCTACGGCCCCAAGATCGACCTTCAGATCAAGGATGCACTTGGAAGAGAGTGGCAGTGCGGTACAGTACAGCTTGACTACCAGCTTCCTCATAACTTTGGTCTTACATATCAGGCTCAGGACGGAAGCCTTGAGATGCCTGTTGTTATACACAGAGCTATCTACGGTTCACTTGAGAGATTCATCGGTATTATCATCGAGAACTTCAAGGGTGCATTCCCGTTCTGGCTCAGCCCTTATCAGGTTGGTATTGTGCCGATCCGTGTTGAGCACAACGAATATGCTAAGAAGGTAGCAGACCTTCTCTACGAGAACGGAATTGATGTTGAGGCTGATTACTCTGACAACAACATGAAGGAGAAGATCAAGAAGTTCAAGAACTTCAAGGATCCCTACATCATTGTACTTGGAGATAAGGAAGCAGCTGAGAATACAGTTTCTATCAATGTGCGTGGCTCTAATAAGCAGATTCAGAATGTACCTCTTGATAAGTTTGTTGAGATGTGCAAGAAGATGAATGCTGAGCATACACTTGAACTTATTGACAGTGTTGAATAAAAAATATGGGCAACAGTAACAGAGCAAAAACATTATGGATCAAGGTACAGAGGCTCTTTAGTTTAATCATGTATCTGTTTTCAGCAGGCATGCTTGGCTTCATGGCTTACCTGTGCTTTAGTCCGGATATATGGTATGACGAGCTTTTTAGTATTCAATTTGCTCTTAAGCCCATACCTGAGATGGTTAAATTAACAGCGGCGGATGTACACCCGCCGCTGTATTATATTATTGCGCACTTTTTTGTAAAAATATTTGGCTTACTAAGCGGAGTATTCGGTGGCGCATCAGGCCATGGGCAGGGAGCTTTGGATTTAATACAGGCAGGGAATCTGCCTGTTTATGCTGCGAAGTTTGCAAGCCTTATTCCACTTATTATCTTATATATCTATGGGCTGACTATCATAAGAAAGCGATATGGATGCCTTATTGGAGGAATGTTTTCCTGTGCTATGATCGCAATGCCTCAGATGTCAGAGTATGGTGTTGAAATCAGAATGTACAGCTGGGTGATGCTTTTTGTGACAGCTTTATGTATCCATGCAAGACCATTTCTTGAAAGCAATCTCGAAAAGCAGATTAAGGGGCTTAAGTGGAAGAATATTTTACCTGTTTTTATATATGGGTTACTTGCCTGCTACACTCAGTACTACGCAGCGGTTGCAGTTGCGGCAGTTTATGTATTTCTGATTATTTTGTCTATAAGGAAAAATATCTGGCAGCTCGGGATAATCCTCATCAGTGCAAATCTGACTGCGGTTTGCTATTTTCCATGGATTGGGGTTGTGCTATCGCAGGCAAAAACTGTTTCGGGCAGTTATTGGATTCAGCCTCTGGGATTAAGAAGCATTGGAGGTATTATAAAGTATCTGCTAAAACCGGGATTTTTTAATGAAAAGCTGGCTACATTCCTGGCGGTAGTCATATTTATACTGCTTTGTGTTCTGGTTATTACGAACATAAAGGATGAATATATGTGGCTGTGCTTTATGCCGATAATTGGAATTATTGTTTTTGGATTTGGAGCATCATTGCTGCTTAGGCCTGTATTTGTTTACAGATACATGATTCCCGGCATGGGAGCCTTATGGTTTGGGGTATTAGAAGGCATCCATGAACGACTAAAGGATGGTAGCAGAAATTCGGGTAAAACAGTGTCTTATATATGTATGGGACTCCTGGGACTTATGACCGTTTTCTGCGTCAGGGATTTCTGGGCTTTCCGTGGAAATGAGCTGTATAAACGTGTTAATATGGTGGAAACGCAGAAGGTCTGGGATGCTATTGATGAAAACACAGTACTTATCTGTAACTTTGATCAGGTAGCAGCTTTATCTTGGTACTACTCAAATGGCATGACCGATGTAATAAACGTAGATAAAGACCAGCTTCCTGCTCATGTGTACCTTTATGGTGGAACAACTGATGTGGTTTTGGAAAATATGTTTTCCGGAATAAGCATGATATATGAACCCTCAGAGGTAGCAGAACTTGTTGAAAATGAGGACAGGGTACTGTTTCTTGGCAGTTTTAATTCCAGGGAGGATATTTTAAAAGACTGGAAAGAAAAAGCAGGAATAGATTGCGTCAATAATGGAAGCTTTATGAACGAGAGATATTGGTTTGATGTATTCGAACTTAGTTTAGCAACCGGGAAAAATTGTTGTACATATTATTGTGTGAGGGAACAGTGAGGAAAACTGATATATTGAAAAACAGAAAAATTCAAATGATGGGATGTTTTGCTGCGACGGTGCTATCGATATGCCTTGTAGGGGATACAGGCTTACCGGCACTGGCTGAAGAGAATAATGATGCAAGTGGGTCGGTACCTGTTGTTGCAGGTGAGATTACAGATGCAAGTGCAGTAGGTGCCAATGCAGTGCTTGAAGAGATAGTGGAAGGCAAAGACAGTAGCCAGGAAGAAAGCAGTGAAGACAGTCAGAACCAGTCAGGTAGTACTGGAGAAAATGATGAAGGAAAAAGTGGTAGTACTGAAGAAAATGGTAATGTCATTAGTGAAGCAGAGAAGGCTGAAGGCAGTAAGCTTGATGGAAGTCAGAATTCAGAGCCTTCTAAACTGAGTACTCTTCCGGAAGCGCTTTGCTGCTCTTTTATAGTTCCTGCAGGTTTTCATTTATCTGATGTAGCTGGGCAATATGTGAATGATTATTATCCTCTTGAATCTGCAAACATAACTTATAAAGTGACTCAGATTCCCAAAGCCAAGGTACTTACCAATGCACAAAAGGCTGCCGGGGAAAGTGCAGATGATGGTGTGGAATACAGATATGATGAGCTGACTTCTGAGATGTATGAAAGCATTCAGAAAGAAAACTATGAAAATCTCTATGGGGAAAACATAAACTTTATTCTTGAGAGCTTTGAAAATAAGGAATTTGAAGGATTCCCGGGATATCTTATAAAAACCTCATTTACTCCTGAAAACTCCCAGACTATTCATCAGATGACAGTCATGGTTTTATCATCAAACAAGGTATTTACTTTTGTATTTTCCAGGGCAGAGGATGATGATTTTGAGGAGATTTTTAATGAGACTCTTGAGACTATACATGTTATAGGAAAATAAGTATTACTGTTTTTATGAAAAAACGGGAATCGTATCCTGTAGAATGCAGAAATTCTGTGGTTTATTTCAACTCCCCTAAAGGGAGTTGAAGTTTCTTAAATATCTGAATAAACATCCATATCTTCCTGATTTAGTGTTGTAAATAGTTTCCTAATTAGGTAAAATCTCTTTTGTGAAAAATATTTTGGAGGGAAACTATATGTCAAAACAACAAGAATCAAATCAGGTAAGTATTATTTTTTCTATCGTACTGCTTCTAAATGTTGCGATTGTAATAGCGGCACTGCTGCTTTCGAAAGTTGACATTTTCATGGGAATCTGGTCTACAGTCCTGGCCGAGGCAGCAATCTTTGTTCCGTTAATCATTTATCTTAAGAAGAATGGGGAGCCTGTCATTAGCACACTTGGCTTCCATAAGATAAAGATTTCAACAATTCTTCTTACAATTTTACTCACAATAGTGATAAATCCCATATTGATTTTTGGTAATTTATTTTCTCAGCTTTTTGTACCGAATGTAATAGCACAGGGAGCATCTAATATGATGCAGGATTCTGCAGCCCCTATAATTATGGTAATTTCATTGTTACCGCCTATTTTTGAGGAAATCTTTTTCCGCGGTTTTCTGTTCAATAAATACAGAACAATATCCACCATTATGAAGGCAGCAATTCTTTCAGCACTGTTTTTCGGAATCCTGCACCTTAACCTGAATCAGTTCTGCTATGCATTTTTACTTGGTATAATCTTTGCCTTTGTTAATGTGGCAAGTGGAAGCATTGTTACATCAATGATCATTCATTTCCTTATTAACTTTGGAAATATTCTTATGCTCTATGTATACACAATTGTAATGCAGTCAGCAGGGAAGGATTTATCAACTGAGATTGAAACTGCAAGACAGAGCGGAATGGGTACAGCAGTTTTAATTTGGTTCGTTATTGCTGTGATTGCTGCATTTATTGCAAAGATAATCATGCAGGCTATCGCTAAAAATGAAGGACACCTTGAAGAGTTCAAATCAATATTTGCTAAGAATAGTTCTGAGGAAAAGGAAGTAGTTCACATTTTCCGTACAGCACCTTCTGTTTTTGCAACAGTTCTTGGAGTTGTAGCAATCGGACTTATCTCTTTTTACCTGCCTAACGTATTTTAACTGGCAAAAACAGTTTATTGCTATTTTGTAATGAACTAAATATTAAAAATAAAAAGCAGAGGAAGCATACTTCTTTTAGTAGAGGGGCTTCCACTTTTTATTTGTGCGGAGCACTTGGCGAGGTATTTTCGAGCCTAGTGATATTTGTTTGAGCAGAACACATAGTAAGGTCTCTTTGAGCAAGCATTCTTAAAAAATGTCGGAGAAAGGTCAAAATAATTTGTTTTTCATCCAAAATGCAGATATTAAAATTTTAATGTAGTAATTTGAGAAATCAAAAGGCAAAGGAAGATAAATATGAGAAAGACAAATTGGAATGATAACTGGCTTTTTTGGAATAGTAAGGATGCGTTTGCTCTTGTGTGGGATATTCCGCAAAACGCAAGGAAGATAGACCTTCCCCATGACGCGATGATTGAAACCACGCCTCATGCTGATTCTATAAACGGTGGAAATACGGGATTTTACGACGGAGGTTCATATACCTATGTAAAATTCTACGAGTCAAAACCCGGAGACAGGGAGAGAAATATTTCGCTCCTTTTTGAGGGAATCTACATGAATTCTTTTGTGTATGTCAATGGTCAGCTTGCAGGCAATAGACCTTATGGTTATTCAGAATTTATAGTCCCGATATCGCACCTTCTGAAGGAAGAAGGGGAAAATGAAATCCGCATTCAGGTTAAAAATAGTTCCGGGAAAAACAGCCGCTGGTATACAGGTTCAGGAATCTATAGGGATGTTTATATGCTTACCGGTGGAAAAACATATGTGAAGGAAAACAGCTTCCTGGTTTCAACTGAAGATTGCAGTGAGGAAGAAGCAACCGTTTTGCTTAGCGCAAATGTAATGAATGGCGAGCCGGTATCTATGGACATTGCTGTCTGCTTTGAACTTATGGACAGGGTAGGAAAAGTAATTGCCAAAGAGCGAAAAATAGTAAGCACCAAGGCGGATTCAGAAAGCAAGGTGCTCTCAAGATTGTTCGTTGAAAATCCATTACTGTGGTCTGAGGACAACCCTGAGCTTTATAAAGCAGTTGTGACTGTTTCTGTGGCTAAGACTGAAGACAACGGTTCATTTAGTCAGGGAGAGATTCTGGATACGGAAGAGACTACTATCGGCATTAGGAAACTCAGTCTTGATTCACGTCATGGACTTAGAGTAAACGGCAAAACCGTGAAGCTTCGCGGAGCTTGTGTTCATCATGACAGCGGAATACTGGGGGCAAAGACTTATAAGGAAGCTGAATATAGAAGAATTTCCATACTGAAAAAGGCGGGCTTTAACGCTATCAGAATGTCTCATCATCCTGCCGCACCGGTGCTGCTTGAAGCCTGCGATGAGCTTGGTATGTATGTGATGGAAGAAGCCTTTGATATGTGGACCAGGGCCAAGTCGGATTATGACTACAACCTTTATTTCATGGACTGGTGGGAGCGTGACATAGAAGCAATGGTGCTTAAGGATTACAATCATCCTTCTGTTATCATGTATTCCATAGGTAATGAGATTCCTGAGATCGGAACAGACGAGGGCAGCAGACTTGCAGGAAAAATAAGTGCGCTTTGTCATAAGCTTGACCCATATAGATTTACCCTGGCATCCATCAACGGTGTATTTGCTGCAGGGGATGCCGTGCCTCAGATTACTGCTGATGTGGCATCATCTGTTGGAGAATCTGATGACTCAATTAATGTCAATGATTTCATGACTATCATGGATAAATATATGGACAAAATAGTTGTTCATCCTGAGATTACAAAAAGACTTGATAAGGCCTGCGCTATGACGGATATAGCAGGATACAATTACATGACTGCAAGATATGTTCTTGATAATGAAATTAACCCTAATCGCATTATTGTAGGCAGTGAGACTTATCCTCCTGAGATTGCCGTCAACTGGCGTGAAGTGATGAAGTTTCCCCAGGTAATCGGTGACTTTACCTGGACGGGGTGGGATTATCTTGGAGAAGCGGGAGTTGGAATCCCTGCCTACAACTTTGGAGAGGGAGGCTTTGGAGCTCAGTTTCCTGCTAAGCTTGCCTACACAGGAGATGTAGATATTACGGGATTTAGAAGACCCTTGTCATACTATAGGGAAATAGTATTTGGACTTAGAAAGGCTCCGTATATCGCTGTTCAGAACCCTGCACACTATGGAGAAAAGCTAATTAAGACCCCCTGGGTTATGAGCGATGCTATTTCAAGCTGGAATTTTGATGGATATGAAAATAAGCCTGTAATTATCGAAGTCTATTCTGCAGGAGATGAGGTTGAGCTTTTTGTAAATGATAAACGCATTGAGAAAAAGAAAATCAATAAAGAAGATAATTGCAGAGTGCTCTTTGAAACTGTTTATAAGCCAGGAAACCTAAAGGTAGTCTCATATTCTAAGGGAGAAAAAACAGGGGAGTATGAGCTTGTAACTGCTAAAGGAGATATCAGACTGGTTGCAGAGATAGATGAGAACACAAGTAAAGGGGATAAGCATGTGTTTGTAAATCTGATGCTGGAGGATGCAGATGGCAATACATTTACAGATCGGGATGAAACTATAACAGCAGAGATAGAAGGAGATGGTGTGCTTCTTGGATTTGGCTCCGGAGATCCTAAATCGCAGGAAGCATATACAGGAAATGTTACTAAAACCTACTATGGCAGAGCGCTGGCTGTTATACAAAGAAAATCTGTAGGAAATGTGGCATTAAAAGTATCATTAGATGACGGAAAACAGATTAAAATCAATATTTAAGCCTGCTTTATGAATATTTGCAAAAATAATGCACCTTAAAATATGTCGGATATGAATAAAGTTATTACATGGAGGCATGAGTAAACTCTTGCTATTATACTTTTGCAAAGCAAAAAACATTGTTACCAATAAAAACTAAGGAGAAGGACAATGGGGAACAAAAGTAATACTAATAGCAAAACTGAAGTTGGAAGTTCATTCAGATGGTTTCATGCAACTTCCGTAAATGGAGGAGCAATGGCAGCTGCGGCTGTTCTTGCCAGTTATCTGTCGGTTTACATGACTGATACATTAAAAATACCGGCAGCTATATGCTCTGTGATAATGCTTATCTCAACTTTATGGGATGCAATAAACGATCCTATCATGGGTGTTTTAGCCGACAGCACACATACAAGGCTTGGAAGATATCGTCCATATTTCTTATTTGCACCTGTGCTCTTAACATTTTTTGCAACAATGGTGTGGGTAGACTGGGGATTTACAAGTAATATGGCAAAGGCTGCATATATCCTTGTGATGTACATTGGTTACGGAATGACAGTAACAATGTATACCATGCCTCAGATGGCAATACTTCCAGCAGCTGTTAAGAGAGATGAAGAGAGAAATAAGATCATAACAATGGGTGCGGGATGCTGCGCTGTGGCATTTACAATCGGAAACACATTTACACCCAACATCACTGGATTCTTTAACAGCCTTGGATTTTCAAACGGATACATTCCCTACATGATAATATGCGGAATTCTTTCATTCGTATCCTTCTGGGGACTGTTCAGGGCTTCCAGAGGCCAGGAAAGATACCTTTCAAAACCTGAAAAGAATCCATTTAAGGGTCTTAAAATGATTCTCAAGTACAAAGAGGTTTATCCCAATATCATCGCATGGGTAATGGCTTCAATGGGATATGGCCTGATGTTTGCATCATCAGTTTACTATATGATGTACTACTATGAGAGACCTGATCTTATCAGTGTTTACATGGGAGTTATCTCAATCGGAGCGCTTGTTTCAATGGTTGTAGCAATGCCTATAGTTCTTAAGGTATTCAAGACAGGACAGAGAGCGCTGTGCTTTTCACAGATATCAACAATCATTCTTTATATGATATTGTTCTTCTTTGGAAAAACAAACTTCGTTTTTCTGTGCGTGCTTACATTCATCGCTTCAGTAACAGGAGCAATGCAGAATGCACTGGTTAACATCCTTGTAAATGATACTATCGACTTCATCATGTACAAGGAAGGAAAAACTGCAAATGGTCTTGTCTCATCAATCAAGGGATTTGCCCAGAAGTGTGGAAATACAGTAACAAATTCAGGTATTCTTGCAATCCTCGCTGCATCAGGATATGTGGCAGGTGCAATCGGCCAGCAGCCTGAATCTGCAATGTTTGCCCTTAACTTCATCAAATTCGGAGCACCTTCACTGACTGGTCTTGTAGTTATTCTCTGCGTAGTCTTCGGACCTATCAGAAAGTACAAGAACGAAATTGAAGAGATGAAGGCAAAGATGCATGCAGAAAATGATAATGCAGCATAAAATAATGTATTAAAGATGATGGTTCTTTCATCCTTAGTTTTCAGTAGAGAACGGGATGAAGGGACCATCTATTTTATTTTGTTTTCTGAATTCAGCAGGGGACATACCGAATTCACCCCTGAAGACTCTTGAAAAATGGTCGGCACTGTTATATCCGATTTCTTCAGCGATTTCATTGATTTTCTGTGTAGTGTTCATAAGAAGATCCTTTGCGTTTTTCATGCGCAGGCTCTTTATCAGGTCTGTATAGTTCTTTCCTGTGTTCTGCTTTATCAGAGTGCAAAGGTGAGGCTCTGAATAGTGGAAGAATTCTGCCAGTGAGGATAATGTCAGATTCTGATAATTGTGCTGGATATATTGAAGCACCAGTGAAAAATCTGAATTTATGTCATAGTTATAAAAGGATATGGTTTTACTGTAATTCCTGAGCAAATTTGAAAAGAACAGATTGATCAGATTGATGCAGCAGTTGTTGCTGTAGCTATCCTGGTTTTCAGTTTCGATGAGGAGCTTTCTTAGGAAAATCCTGCACTCCATATTGTTCTCTGTAAAAAGCATAAGGTAGTTGGAATGCTTTTCATCTTTTAACATGGTTCTAAAGAAACCTGACAGGAGATCCTGCTGGTACATGAGTGATGAAAAAGTGCTCTCAAAGGTGCTTCTTCTTATGCATACGGTATAAACTATAGAAGTTTCATCCTCTATCACAAGGTCATGAGTTGAGCCTGGGGCGATGATGCTTACTTCTCCCTCGTTCATTTTTCTGCAAGTCTCTTCAAAGTAAAAATTTGCCGAGCCCTTCACGACAAAATTAAGCTCAAAGTAGTTGTGGGTGTGTGATGAATGCCGCGTAAGACGGGGATGGCGAATAGTGAAGACGTCAAATAAACTGGGGATCATCTTATCCTCGCCTATTTCATTGGAACCGTTGTAAGTGGCTCCTATGTGAAGAGGAATGGAATCCACCAGCTTATCAAATTCCTCGTCATCCATGGAAAGTGAATCCAGAGGAATTCTGACATATGAAGGGGACTGATCCATAAGCCCCTTTTCATCCATTCTGGCTATCATCTCCGGAAACTGCATCTTCATGCCTGTGCGCTTATAATATGAGTTCATTTCACTCTGGAATTTTCCATAAGTTGTGTATTTGATCATAGGTACTCCTTGTGCTTCCTATACTTTTTCTGTCTAGTATATCATTTTATCACAAGATTAAAAAATGTCGGATATAGGAAAATTTATTCCGTTCAAAATTAGTGTGACAAATTATAAAATACTGATTATAAGCAAGAAAAGGAGTATTCAAATGATTAATTTTAAAGACAAACCCTTTAACCTTACTGAAGAACAAATTAAGTGGGTTGAAAGTACATATGAAAAAATGACGCTTGATGAAAAAATCGGACAGCTTTTTTGCCCGGTTGTCTTTAGCAAAGATGAAACTGAGTTAAAGGATTTTCTTGATAAATATAAGGTTGGAGGTGTTCTGTACAGAGAAGGTCCGGGAGAAGAAATTCATGCGGCTCACAGTTTCTTACAAAAGGAAAGCAAGCTTCCTCTTTTAATTGCTGCAAACCTGGAATATGGCGGAAATGGCTCTGCTTTGGAGGGGACATTTTACGGAAGAGAGATGCTTGTAGGGGCAACCGGCAATTATGAGAGAGGATATCAGCTTGGAAAGGTAAGCTGCTCCGAGGGCGCAGCGGTTGGAGTTAACTGGGCTTTTGCTCCGGTTGTGGATCTTGATAGAAACTACCATAATCCCATTATTAATGTCAGAGCTTTTTCGGATGATGAGGAAACTGTAATAGAGATGGGACGCGGATACCTTAAAGCAGCAAGGGAGGAAGAGGTTGCCACTTCTATTAAGCATTTCCCGGGCGATGGAATAGATGAGAGAGACCAGCACCTTCTGACAAGCGTTAATTCTATGTCAGCAGATGAATGGGATGAGAGCTTTGGAAAAGTGTATAAGGCTATGATTGATGAAGGGACTCTCACTGTAATGGCAGGGCATATCGCTTTACCTGCATATGAGGAATACTTTGATAAAAAGGCTCCGGATCGAGTAATCCCGGCTACACTTTCTAAAAATCTTCTTCAAAAGCTGCTTAGAGAAAAGCTTGGGTTTAACGGGCTTATAGTATCAGATGCATCTCCAATGGTGGGCTTTTGTGCAGCCATGGACAGAGAACATGCAGTTCCTGCCTGCATTGAGAACGGATGCGATATGTTCCTGTTTAATAGGAATATCGATGAAGACTATGAATTTATGCATAAGGGGTATGAGAGTGGAATCCTGTCAGAGGAGAGATTGAAGGAAGCTGTTGAGCGCATCCTTGCTACAAAGGCTGCTCTTAATTTACCCAAAAAGAAGAAAGCCGGCACCCTGGTGCCTGATAAAGATGCGTTAAAAATACTTTCCTGCAAAGAGCATGTAGAGTGGGCAAAGGAGTGTGCAGACGAAGGAGTAACACTTGTAAAGGATACTCAGAAACTTTTGCCTGTAAGTCCCAAGAGACATAAAAGAGTTTTGCTTGAACTAATGGGAGGCTTTGATTCCGATGAGAGAGTATCCTCCTACATGATAGGAAGACTTACGGAGGAAGGCTTTGAAGTTACCCTCTATGAAAAAGAGGGCTTTGAAGTTATGAATGACTCTGTGGGGAATTTAAAGTCTAAATATGACCTTATTTTGTATGTTGGAAACATTGAGACTTCATCCAATAAAACCACAGCAAGACTTAACTGGCATACTATGTTTGGCCTTGGAAATAACATGCCCTGGATGGTGAATGAGCTGCCGGTTATGTTCGTGAGTCTTGGTAATCCATATCATTTGCTGGATGCGCCTATGGTAAAGACCTTTATCAACGGTTACTGTAACTCTGAATTTGTTATGGATGCGGTGATCGACAAGATCCTTGGCAGAAGTGAATTCAAGGGAAAATCCCCTGTTGATCCCTTCTGCGGAAAGATGGATTTGAAATTTTGATCAGAAAGGAATACATGCATGAAAGCATATATTTTTGATTTGGATGGAGTACTGGTATTTACGGATAAATATCATTTTAAGGCATGGAAAATGATAGCTGACAAGCTTGGCATTGACTTCGATGAAGAGAAAAATAACAGGCTTAGAGGCGTCAGCAGAATGGAATCACTGGACATCATTCTGGAAGGCAGCACCAAGAAATTTTCTTCCGAGGAAAAGGAAGATCTTGCAACACAAAAGAATGAATACTACAAGCAATTACTTGAGAATATGACTCCGAAAGATGTATCTGATGATGTCAGAAGCACCTTGAAGGAACTTAAAGATAGAGGCCACAAGCTCGCTATAGGATCATCCAGTAAGAACACAAAATTCATTTTAAACAAGGTGGATTTAATGGACTATTTCGATGCTATTTCAGATGGAACAAATATTAGCAGATCAAAGCCGGATCCCGAGGTCTTTGAAAAAGCTGCTGAGTTTTTAGGTGAAGAGCCAAAAAACTGTATTGTGGTAGAGGATGCCTATGCAGGTGTGGATGCCGGAAAGGCAGCAGGTATGGCAGTTGTGGGAATCGGTGATGCAGCTTCGTACGATAAAGCCGACTACTCAATAAAAGAATTTAATGAACTATTAGAATAACAAAAAACACGTGCAGCCAAGTTGTGGCGGCACGTGTTTTTTCGCGAGTTTAGCGCAAATATTTAAAATTTTACTTTAGGTAAGTTCCAGCGGAAATGTCTTGCCATTGCCCTGAGGATTATGACGAATGCAAAGCTGCATACCATTGCTGTATCCCAGGTGTTCATGATTTCATGCAGCATAACCATTATGATGCCCCCTATTATTACGGGAAGGGCATACACATGCTTTACGAAAATGGCAGGCATTTGGACTGACAGAATATCTCTCAATACTCCTCCGCCGACTCCGGTGAGAAATCCAAGAAATGTAAGAAGAAAAAGGTCATCTTCATAACCGAAATTCACACCTATCATTACTCCGTCTACCATGAATGCGGCAAGTCCGAGGGTGTCAAAAATAAACAGTCCACGGTCATACACGCCTGAATACTTAAGCGGAACACTTTTATGAAAATACATAATTAAAAATACAATATTGGCTACTATGGCAGCCACCAGAACATAAAATGGATTCACGAACATCTGTGGAGGGAAATTACCCATTACTATATCTCTCATAAGACCGCCGCCGCAGGCGGTAACTATAGCAAGTATATTTACTCCCAGTATATCCATTTTTTTATGGATGCCTGTTATAGCCCCTGATATGGCAAAGGCAACAGTGCCAATAAAATCAAAGATCAATAAAAGTTGTACTGACATCTTCTTTTCATAAATCTCCCATTTGTATTGCGCTTATCTTCTGCTCCAGGTTCTGGGAGAGAAGAGTATCAGCATAGGCAGAAGCTCAAGTCTTCCTGCAAGCATATCAAACATAAGGACGAACTTTGACAGGTCTGAGTAGGCACCAAAGTTGCCTGTGGGACCAACCATGCCAAGTCCGGGACCGATATTATTTAGTGTAGCGGCAACCGCTGTAAAGTTTGTCTCGTAATCAAATTCATCTATTGAGATGAGCAGGATTGAGAACATAAAAATTACAACGTACATGCTAAGGTAGGCAGATACTGATTTTACTACAGTAGAATCAATCGGATGGCTATCCATATAAACCTTTTTAACAGATTTGGGATGCACAATGTAAATCAGCTCATTTTTCATAGCCTTTAATAAAATCCAAAGTCTTGAGAGCTTGAAACCACCACCTGTGGAACCTGCGCAGGCACCAAGCAGCATAAGGGTTGCAAGTAGCGTTTTGCAAAGCTGCGGCCAGGTGTTAAAGTCGAGGGTTGCAAAACCTGTTGTGGTCATTACTGATGCCACAGTAAAAAGCGAATGATGGAAGGACTCAAAAGGAGTATTTGTGATTCCCTGATCGTAGATCATAAAAGCAATAAGAGTTGCAGAAGAGAACATGAGCAACAGATAGAGCTTAACCTCATCATTCTGGAGCGCTTCCTTCGGACGCATTGTGATCAGATAATAATAAACACTGAAGTTTATACCGCAGAGGATCATGAAAATAGTAATTATGATCTGTGATGCGGTTGAAAACTCGTTAATTCCTGCATTTGATATACCAAATCCACCGGTACCAACAGTTGCAAAGGTGGTTGTAAGTGATTCATACAGATTCATTCCGGTAAAAAGAAGGAGAACGATTTCTGTTATGGTTATTCCTATGTAGATGAGATATAGTATTTTGGCTGTGTCACGCACTCTGGGAACGATTTTGCCAACAGAAGGTCCGGGGGATTCTGCGCGCATAAGGTGCATACTGTAGCCGCCTGACATAGGCATTATTGCAAGTATAAATACCAGCACACCCATACCGCCGATCCAGTGGGTAAAGGTTCTCCAGAACTGAACGCTGTAATACATACTGACATCTGAAAGTATAGTGGAACCGGTTGTGGTAAGGCCGGAAATGGTCTCAAACATGGCATCCACATAGCTTTCTGTGACACCTGTCATTACAAAGGGAAGTGCGCCAACCATACTAATAAGTATCCAGGTCAGGGCCGTGGTGACAAAACCTTCCCTGGCATAGATGGCTATGTTATGTGGCTTGAAATACGCACCAATTGAACCTACGAGAATACATCCTGCTATCAGGATAATGAACATTTCTGCACAGAAGTATTCTTTGTAGATCAGAGCTACTATAAGTGGTAGCAACATAAGAAGTCCTGTTATCTGAAGAACACGTGATAACAGAAATCGTATCATTTTATAATTCATTTTTTTTCTCCAAAAAAGTTTTATCCATTCCTGAAAAGTAATCGTTAAATTACATTCAGGCAAGTATATCTGATATATCAAGAAGACCAAGCTGGCTGGTAATTACAATAACAGTATCGCCGGCCTTTATGACACTCTGACCTGTAGGTGAGATTATCTCGCCCTTGCGATTTATGAGAGCCACAAGGATACCCTTTTTCAGGTGCATCTCACTGAGGGGCTTATCAATTACTGCAGCATTCTCAGTAACAAAGAATTCCAGCGCTTCAACTCTGCCGTCATTCATCTTGTAAAGTGCCTCAATACTATTGCTTCCAAGAGAGTTGGTCATACCGCGGACATACTGGACAATTCTCTGGGCAGTTACGTTTTTGGGATAGATCACACTGCCTATCTGGAGAGAACCTATTATCTCGCCGTAGTTAACCCTGTGCACCTTTGTAATAAGCTTTGCCTTGGGATTAACACTCTTAACGTACATTGAAAGCATGATGTTTTCTTCGTCGAGGTTTGTCATGGCAACAAAGGATTCTGTTCCCACAAGACCTTCCTCCATAAGGGCATCCTTATCAGTGCCGTCTGCGTTGATGATAAGAGCCTGAGGTAAAAGGTCTGATAGCTGTTTGCAGCGCTCAAGGTCTTTATCAAATATTTTTACATCTATACCGAAGGATATAAGCTGCTCTGCAAGGTAGTAGGAGGTTGCTCCGCCGCCTATGATCATGCAGGAATGTACCCTTGCGGTGGGAAGACCAATTTTTCTGAAAAATTCAGCGATACTTCTTGAAGCGCCCACAATGGTAAGTTCATCGTTCTGTCTCAAAACAAAGTCACCGTTGGGGATGAAAACTTCATCTGCTCTCGAAACTACCGCAATCAGCACCTTACTTCTGATCTCAGACTGGATTGTTTTAAGGGACTTGTCACATATTCTGGAATCCTCAGTGACAGTCATGTGTACGATCTCAGCACGTCCTCTTGCGAAGGTCTCAATCTTGGTAGCAGCAGGGAACTTCAAAAGTCTTGCTGCCTCTGCGGCAGAGAGCTCCTCGGGATTCACGATAAGTGAGAGACCAAGCTCTTCCTTGATGAAGCTTATCTCTCTTTTATAGATAGGGTTCTTAACGCGGGCGATGGTGTTACAATGACCAGCCTTTCTTGCTATCAGACAGCAGAGAAGATTGAGTTCATCGTTACCTGTAACAGCTATCATAAGGTCAGCATATTCAATACCTGCATCCTTCATGACAAGATAACTTGCACCATTACCTACTATTCCCATTACATCAAAATTATTCACAAGGCTCTGGATGACATCCCTTTTCTCCTCGATTACAGTGACATCATGACCTTCACCGCTTAATTGCTCTGTGAGTGCTGCACCAACATTACCGCAGCCAACTATGATTATTTGCATATTTGCCTCCTGATTAAATACATCAAACTATTATAACACAAACTTAATAATCCGCATCATTAGGGCAAAATTAGGTAATAAAGGATTAAGGGATTTTTAAGAAAGATTTATATGCGATTCATTGTAATTTTAAGTAATGAAAATTATACTTTCTTTAGATTGAGGGGATTTGTCTATTAAAAGCTTGATAGCAGGATAAGGAGCTGTATTTAATGAAAGATTTTCTCTATCGCTTATTTCAGGGTAGATATGGTGCATACGGAACGGACAGACTTACGAAATTCTGTCTGGTTATAGCAGTTGTTTTACTGTTTGTGTCATTCCTGACCCCGCTTGGATTTTTGTATTATGTAGCTATTGCCATTCTGGCTTACAGCTATTTTAGGCTTTTTTCCAAGAATATACCATTTAGATACAGAGAGAATGAGATCTTTGTTAAATATACCAACAAGATAGCAGACTTTTTCAGAAGCTTTGGTGACAGCTGGACGCAGAAGAAAAATTATCATATATATAAATGTCCTAATTGCGGTCAGAAAATCAGAGTGCCAAGGGGGAAAGGCAGGATAGAAATCAGATGCCCAAAGTGTGATAACAGATTTTTGAAAAAGTCCTGACTGCGATTTTTGCAAGAGGGATTCATGCTGAAGTATTTAGTTGTTTATGCGAGTGAAACAGGTAATACCAAGAAAATAGCTGATGAAATTTTCTATGCGATTCCTTCAGATTCGAAGGAGGAAATCAATGTAAGGCGCTGGAACGGCAGGCATGACGCGGAGACGTATTTCATAGGTTATTGGGCAAACCGGGGGACTTGCTCACTTGAAGTTATAGACCTCATAATGTCACTTCATGGTAAAAATGTGGCTTTCTTCGGAACCTGTGGCATGGGAAATGATGCCGCATATTACCGCCAGGTTGAAAATATCGGCAAGGTGTGGCTTCCTGATGACAACAAATACCTTGGAGGGTATTTCTGTCAGGGCAGCATGCCGATAGCCATAAGGGAACGCTACCAGGAAATGCGTGGCAGGATTAACGATGATAAGATTGAAAGAATGGTGGCGATGTTCGATGAAGGGATCAGTCATCCCGACAGGCAGGATCTTTTGAGGGCACATGTTTTCGCTGATACCACGGTTCGCAAGATTCCGGGGTACGATATTTTTTCAAGAATAATGGATATAATATAAAAGTCTTAGAATACCGGGCGGGTAATCTAAGACTTTTATATTATAAGTTGGAATATAAATAGCATCTGACCAGATATACAAAAAGAAGGTGAACTGGGTAAAATGCGTAAAATGCAAGCTTGAATCTTTTGCGCAGGCGGCCGCTTTTTCCATTGTATAAAAATGCCAGCATTGTGAAAGCCGGAAGACTCCATGCTTCAGTCGACATGTTCATGAAAAATATATATCCGGCAATGCAGGCAAGCACACGATTTTCTCTAAATACAAAAAATATTGCTATAAGTATTATGCCCCAATATGAGTAGTCGGTTTTCATCAATTTGGCAAGGTATGCTCCGGCAGCTACAGGTGCGATATACAAAATGAGGTAAAGCGGTTTTGAAGGCACCTTTCCGAGGGGCGAGAGAGGATTTTCAATAAATAAGTTATCCTCCACATACTTCATGATCCATATCACTATCAGTCCGATGAGGAGAGTGAAGTAGACATTGGATTTTTCCATTATGTATTCTGTATTCCTGGCAAGGACATATGGTATATTCGGTGAAAAAACATTCTCTTTTAGTCTGAAGGCCAGATCAAAACAAGGCTCTGATATGATTCCGAAAAGTCCAAGCCTTAGCATGTATTTTTTGACGTTTCTGGTATGTATAAGACCCTCTACAATGAAAAAACAGTAGATGGGGAAGGACCATCTTCCTATATGCCTGATATATTGGTATAGAGCAGCTGACTGGTCAAAATCCATGCCGAAAGGATAGTAGCCGGATCTGACTAGGAACAGTAGTATTCCTGCCCCTATGTGATCTATAAACATTGTGATCACGGCAAATATTTTTAAACGGTCAGAGCTTAATACCTGGAAATTGATCATGTAATCCGGGATTTTTTTTATCATAGTTTTCATAGAGGATATTATAACCTGAAAAAGACTATCGGCAATACCTTAGATTCAGAATTATGATGAAAACCGGAGGGTTTTAAGAAAAAAATTCTTCTTTAATTCCGTTATAATTTGTGTGATAATGCAATCTAGTTAAACGAATAACGCAAATAGCGCAAGGAGGAAAAAAGTTATGCCGGCATGGTTATCTGATGCAGTATTTTATGAGATATATCCTCAGTCATTTAATGATACAAATGCTGATGGTATCGGAGATATTGAAGGTATTATTGAAAAACTTGATTATGTGAAGGGACTTGGCTGTAACGCGATATGGCTCAATCCCGTATTTGATTCACCTTTTAAGGATGCGGGCTACGATGTCCGTGATTATAAGAAGGTTGCGGAAAGATATGGCACAAACGAAGATTTGGTGCGACTTTTTGACGAGGCGCATAAAAAAGGAATAAAGATTCTGCTTGATCTTGTTCCCGGTCACACTTCAGAGGAGCACGAGTGGTTTAAGAAGAGCTGTGAACCTGAACGAAACGAGTTTTCAGACAGATATATCTGGACAGACAGCGCATTTTGCGGAATTGCAGGCCATCCCTATATCGGAGGCGAGGCTGAGCGAGAGGGCTGCTATATGCTTAATTTCTTCAAATGCCAGCCTGCTCTTAACTATGGAGTATTAAACAAAACTGAGAAATGGCAGCTTACACCTGACCATCCCTCATGTATTGCCACAAGAGAAGCTTTGAAGGACATTATGCGTTTCTGGCTCGATAAGGGCTGTGATGGTTTCAGAGTGGATATGGCCGACTCCCTTGTAAAAGAGGATGATGAGGTAAAGAGCGCAACAGGTGCTGTGTGGCAGAATATCAGGGAGATGATGGATAAGGATTATCCTGATGCTGCGCTGGTTTCTGAGTGGTGCAATCCTCAGTGTGCTTTGAAATACGGCTTCCACGCAGACTTTTACCTTGATCATCACGGAAATGGTTACAACGTTCTTGTAAGAGACTGCGAGACAGAGGGCGGTGACCACAGCTATTTCAAGAAGGATGGCGGTGATGGTCCCCAGAGATTCCTTAAGGATTATCTTCCAAGATATGAAGGCTCAAAGGATTATGGCTATATCAGCTTTATTACCTGTAATCACGATACTCCTAGACTTACAAAGGCTCTGGATATCTCAGAGATAAAGCTTGCATATGCATTTTTCTTCACTATGCCCGGCGTGCCGTTTTTATATTACGGCGATGAGATCGGAATGAAGTATCTTGATTATGTAAGAACTAAGGAGGGCGGATTCCAGAGAACCGGCTCCAGATCTCCCATGCAGTGGGATAAAAATGAGAAGAATTTTGGCTTCTCTGATGCAGATAAGGATAAGCTCTACATTCCGCAGGATTTATCAGATACGGCGCCAAGCGTAGCAGAAGCTGAGAACGATCCTGATTCTGTACTCCATACAGTAAGAAGCCTCATATGTCTCAGGCATGAAAACAAGGATCTGCAGGCTGATGGTGACTTTGAAGTGGTATATACCGCTGAAGGTGAGAGGATTTTTGTATACAGAAGAGGTAAATTAGTCATTGCAGTGAACCCTGATGGAGCTGAGGCAAGGGTTAAGAGAGCAGACTTTAAGTGCGATACTGATGCATCAGGAAATCTTATCTATGGCATAGGAAGTGCAGACTTTACTGATGAAGAGATTGTTCTGGGACCTCAGTCCTTTGCAGTTTGGGAATAAGATTCATGGTGTCCGTTTGGAAATGAGCAGTTTCAGACGGGGCGATGATTTACAAGATTAAAAAACAGATAAATGCCTATTGTTCTAAATAACATTGAAGGGGCATTTATCTGTTTTAAATTTCCGGAAATCACAATTTGGTGCAACAAATATTTTTAAATGGATATTTTTGTGCCGGGCGCTATTGTTAATTTACTCGAATTTTCCGATCGACAGGAAAATTGCTGCCAGAATTAATAGAATAAGTAATACAAAGATGATTTCTATTATCTTTGCAAAAAGACTAAACTGCTTAAATTCTCCGCTGAAGAATAAAAATCTTATCAGGACGAGGAAAAATATCAGTTCAGTAACTATTATGATGGCATCAAATATTATGGACATAAGGGCTATTGAAGCCATTACCGGAATCGTGATCATACGAGTTGTCCTTCATAAAATCTATTATTCCTGAGGCGATATCTGCCTGCAGGTATTTTTTCTCACCTTCATTCTAACACCAAATGGATTACAAAGAGAATCCATAAACCCCATTTTTAAGCCATTTTTAATATGGTGTTAATAGAATTATCATTGTTATAGTGATACCATAAAATCGTATTATCATACAATGGTATTGTGTGAGAACTGTGTGTATTAAGTTGCTCATATGTGGAGAGTTAATCATGAAAAAGGGAAAAGTTACTCTTACAATGCAACTGGTTATTATAGTATCTGCCATTCTTCTCATAGGCAATGTGCTTGTGGGTCTTGTTTTGTTGAACCAATCCCGCGAATCAATTAAAACCATAATAAATGCGCGAATGCTTGATATTGCCAATACGGCAGCAGCCATGCTGGACGGCGATATTATGGAGCATATTTCTCCTGAGGATGAGGGGACGGAGGAGTATGAGTCCCAGATGAACAATTTAAGGGCTTTTCAGGATGCCATCGAACTAAAATATATCTATTGCATAAATGATGAGGGAAATAAACATTTCACTTTTTCAATTGATCCGACTGTTCTTGATCCAGCGCCCTTTGGCGATGATGTTGTATATACCGATGCGCTGTATGAGGCAAGCCTTGGAACCCCTTCCGTTGATGATGAGCCATATGTGGATGAGTGGGGATCTTTTTACAGTGCCTACAGCCCGGTTTTTAATTCCAAAGGCGAGGTAGCAACGATTGTTGCCGTGGATTTTTCAACGGAATGGTATGAGAAGCAGATAAGAAAATTCGCAGAGACAATTTTTATCAGTGTAATTGTGACAATCGCTCTTGGTATATTTGCGGTCACAGTTGTAATGAGCGGGGTAAGAAAGCACTTTAGGGATATGAATTTGGAACTGATTGACCTCACTAAGGATATTGATGACATTACCAGAGAAATCGCTGTATCTGCTGCTGTAGACAGAAGTATGAACGGTTTTCATGAAAAACTGTCTATAGAATCAGAGGATGACACCGGCGGGGAAAAGGCAGTTGAGGATGCTATTGATGATATACAGGCTCTTGGGGAAAAGGTCCATTACGCAAGAGGAATCATACGAGAGTATATAGATCATGCCCAAAGGCGTGCAAACAACATGATCACTGCGCTGGCAGCCGATTACAGGAGTGTTTATTATGTAAATCTTGATACGGATTCAGGGGTGTGTTACAGAGCGCATTCCAAACTTGAAAACGGCCTTGCAGAGGGGGAGGATTTCATTTTCAGTGAAACCTTCACAAATTATGCCAACGAATATGTGGATGAAAAATACAGGGAAGGTTTTCTCAAATTCATCGATCCGGATAATATAAGGAAAAGTCTTGAGACACAGCAGCTGATAGCCTATAGATATCTTGTATCCAAGGATGGCAAGGAGTCCTATGAAATGCTCAGAATGGCAGGTGTCAGAAAAGCAGAGGACAGAGATGACCATATGATCCATTCCATTGGTGTGGGATTTACTGATGTTGATGCTGAGATGAGAGAGTCACTTGAGAGAAGTCAGGCTCTGTCGGATGCACTGGCAGTGGCTGAGGAAGCAAGTAAGGCAAAGACTGTCTTTTTATCAAATATGAGTCATGAGATCAGAACACCCATGAATGCTATCATCGGGCTTGATAAAATCGCTCTCAGTGATACGGATATTTCTGACAGGACAAGGGAATATCTTGAGCAGATAGGAAGTTCTGCGGGACATCTTTTAAAGATCATAAATGATATTCTCGATATGTCCAGGATCGAATCCGGCAGGATGGTAATAAAGAATGAGGAGTTTTCATTTACAAAGCTTCTTGAACAGGTAAATACGATAATAGGAACGCAGTGCAGCGATAAAGGTATTTATTATAACTGTGAAGTCCTTGGAGAAATCGATAACTATTACATCGGCGATGATATGAAACTAAAGCAGGTTCTTATAAATATCCTCGGAAATTCCGTGAAGTTTACGGAGAGGGGCGGGAATATAGGACTGACTGTTGAAAAGACCGCAGGTTTCTATGGTAAGTCAACGCTAAAGTTTGTTATGAAGGATGACGGAGTTGGTATGGATAAGGAATTCATACCAAAAATATTTGATGCCTTTAGTCAGGAGGATTCTTCAACCACCAATAAGTATGGAAGCACCGGTCTTGGAATGGCTATAACCAAGAGAATTGTGGAGATGATGAACGGAGCAATCGAGGTGGAGAGTACTAAAGGCGAAGGAACTACGTTTGTAGTATCCGTGACTCTTTTGGATTCTGATAGAAAAGATAGCGATGAGAATATTGGAGAAATCAATCCTCATGAAACAACGGTTCTTATCATAGATGATGATCAGATAGCCTGCGAGCATGCCCATGTTGAGCTTGAGAAAGTAGGCATTGTATCAGAGATCGCAAGCTCAGGAAAAGAAGCAATCGAGATGGTAAAGCTCCGTCAGGCAAGACGTGAACCCTACAGCCTCATTTTGGTTGATCTTAAAATGCCTGAGATGGATGGAATTGAAACAACAAAGAAACTGCGGGAGGTAATAGGCGATGATTCAGCAATCATTATCCTCACCTCGCAGCAGTGGGAGGATGTGCTGGATGAGGCTATAAGTGCCGGTGCTGACAGTTTTGCATCAAAACCCCTTAATACTTCTTTCGTGCTCGAACAGTTTAAGGAGGCTCTGATCCAGAAAAATATCAAGAACTCCGCAAGGACTGATAAGGCAAACCTGGAGGGCAGGCGAGTTCTTTTGGCTGAAGATATCAAGGTCAATGCAAAGATTATGCAGAAGGTGCTTAGTATGAGAAATATTGAAGCAGATCATGCAGAAAATGGCAGGATTGCTGTTGAATTGTTTAAGTCTCATCCCGAATGGTACTACGATGCGATTCTTATGGATATGAGAATGCCAGAAATGGACGGACTCCAGGCAACTATGGCCATCAGAGCCCTTGACAGGGCGGATTCAAAGAAAATCCCCATAATTGCACTTACGGCTAATGCTTTTGATGAGGATGTTCAGCGAAGTCTGCAGGCGGGACTTAATGCCCACCTTAGCAAGCCGGTGGAGCCTGATGTGGTATTTGATACACTTGAAAGTCTTATCAAAGATGATGACAGATGTTACTGTTCAGACAGCTCTGCGCACTTGCTGCGCTGAGCGTGAGAATGTTCTACGTCTTGAATATAGGATTTGCCCCTTTGCCGAAGGCAAC
>NZ_JNKH01000023.1:0-49037 GCF_000701985.1 Butyrivibrio sp. WCE2006
GGGAGTCACAAATAGAGCAAGTACGCGAATGGACTTACAGGCAGCCACAATGAAGCTCCCGCAGAGGGAGTCACAAATATAACAAGTACGCGAATGGTCTGACAGGCAAGCTATAGGAAGCTATCGCAAAGTGAGTGGAAAAATGAGTAAGTATGTGGATAGACTGCTATTGACATATGCGAACATGTGTAGTGTTAAGATAATATGTAGATATATTGTTTTAGTAAATTGTATAGGTCTATTTACCTGAAACTTTAACTGTAACTATCGGCTATTCATTTCTTGGATAGCATAAAATACAATTAGACCTATTATAGACATCTAACTTTATCCCTGATCTGATTAAATTAATTATTGGTTTGTGATAATATAGACAAATGTTGATAACTGTTTATAGGAGGAATTATTTCATGAAATGTCCAAATTGTGGCGCAGAGGTTACAGGGAATTTTTGTTCATACTGTGGAACGGCAATACATCAAAACAACAAACCACAAAATCAGAATAATACTATCCAACAAGATGTGCCGACATATAATAATACTTTAAATATGGGTCGTGGAGTGCATTATAACAATATTCAAGCATCTACTAGAAAAAAACATACTGGTTTTGCAATTGCTGCCTTTTTTCTTTCCTTTTTTGGACCAATCGGTATAGTTTTGGCAATAATTGATCTTGTGAAAGATAAGGAAAAGGTACATAAACATGGTCTATCAATAGCTGCCATTGTTATAGGTGTAATCATACTGTTGATAGCTTTCAGTCCTTCATCTGGAAGTAAGGATTCAAATATTGAACAAAGTACAAACCAAGAAACTGGAAAAGAGTCCGAAAAACAAACTGAATCTGTAGAAGCGACAGTCAATGAAACAGCAGAAGAAGCTGTATCTGAAGACGTTTTTGCAGCAGACACATCATCTGAATCAGCAATTGCAACAGCAGCTGATTTCAAAAATATGAAGGTTGGTGATATTGGGAAAAGAGATAATGTGTATGCTGGTCTCTCTTATGTAAAACGAATGTCATATTTGCCAACAGAACTCGGAGAAAATAACGACATAACTGCTGGTCATGAAGTTATCATGGCATTTTTTGATTTTTATAATGACTCAGATAAAGAGAGTACTGTTTCGCCTGAGGATATTACATGCTATGCTGATGGAGTTCAGACTGAGGATGTAGATCAGTATATAAATGTAGAGTGTGATGGTATAAATCAATATTATTCAGCAGAACTTGCAGACCATACTCAGATGATTACAGTTCAAGATTATGAGGTACCCACTAATTGGTCTGAACTTAAGTTTTTCTATAAGTCTGAGCTAATTTGGACAGTAACTCAGGATGACATAAAAACAGATGATTTTGCCTTTAAATCTATGTATGATGCGATAGCTATTAGGAGAAATGCCATCGGTGAAGGTACGGTTATATTTAATGATGGATATGAAATTGTCTTTCAGGGAGTGACCGATTATGTTTACCAAAATTCTATCACAGGAGCTGAACCCTATACTGTATTCAAATATACAATAAATAATACTGGTACATCAGCAGTAGATTACAGTTTAGCTGGATACAGCATGAACGCATATATTGATAATTATTATGCTGGCGACGCATCTTATATATTTGATGAAAAGATTGATGGTTATAGTAACATCTTCAATATTGACAACATTGAAGCTGGTATGTCCGCAAATATATATGTCGCATTTGAAGGTGACTCAAAAGGAAAGCCTGTTTATATGATTTATGACGATGGATATATTATTGATGATGTACGTGGAACGGTATATGTAGAACGATAAATATTCATAAGAAAGAGGAATGGATATACGCATAGATTATCTCAAAATATCAAGTTGATCGAACTGGTTTTGCTTGCTTGTTTTTTTGTAATTGTAGATAGTATGGATATGATTCGGTTGTAATATTTAATACAAAAGGATATCCCAATAATAAGTTAAAGGTGCATTTGGCAGTTGCCAAATGCACCTTTTTGGATACTTGGAGTTTTTTAATACTGAGCTACATCAAGAATGAGAGAGTTTATGATAGACGGCAAGCAGTTACGATCCAGTCACTAAGGCAAATTGGTACGTAAATAAATTTGATGCATTTAGCACTTAGTGAGCTTTTGCCTTGGCTTCCTCGTATCTGGAAATATTTCTTTGATGATCTGTTCTTATCCATGTCAGTTTTTCAAAAATATTTCTTCGAAAAAAAGTAGTAGGTTATCATCACATACTGCTTAAGAAATAAATTATTATTTATTACCTATACCAACATCTCCGACTCTGTTTTCTTAGAGTCTGCATATAGTCCGAGCTCAGCACTCGTATAATGTATTACATCACGTGTATTCACTTTCGGATTTTTCTTAATGTAACTTATAAGCTTCTTTTTTTCCTGTATTCGAATTTTTAGCTACAGACAAGAATACTACAAAATTGGTCGAACATAGGATATGTATGTAATTTAGCTTTCAACACGTTTCTGGGAGTATGAGAACCGCTTTTGTTGGTGACGAAATAGGTAGCACAAGAGTGATGAGAAAAATTATGCAAATTTTGAATAATATTTTATAATTGTATTATCGAAATAGCGTAAGAGATGTTTTTGCAAAGTGGCAGTAATCTGTAAATATTGCATGGAGGTATCTGTATGGCTTGGTATGATGAGGCGATTTTTTATCACATATATCCTCTTGGTCTTTTGGGAGCACCGAAGGAAAACAGTTATGATGGCGTTACACATAGGTTAAAAGAGCTTGATCCGTGGATTAACCATATTAAAGAAATTGGCTGTAATGCGCTGTACATTGGTCCTTTGTTTGAATCTGTCGGACATGGTTATGAAACTACAGATTATAGGAAGCTTGATTCACGTCTTGGAGACAACAAGGACCTAAAGCGGTTTGTGAAAAAGTGTCATGATAAAGGCATAAGAGTTATTCTTGATGGCGTTTTTAATCACACAGGAAGGGACTTTTTTGCGTTTAAAGACATCAAGGAAAACAGGGAGAATTCACGCTACAAAGATTGGTACTGCAATGTTAATTTTGGGGGAAATAATGAGTATAATGACGGCTTTTCTTATGACAATTGGGGAGGCTTTAATCTCCTTGTGAAGCTTAATCAGAGAAATCCTGAGGTTAAGGATTATATTTGTGATACAATACGTTTTTGGGTAAGTGAATTTGATATAGATGGTCTAAGGCTTGATGCTGCGGATGTTCTTGATTTTGATTTCATGAAGGCTCTGCGAGCGGTGGCTAACGAAGTAAAGCCTGAATTCTGGCTCATGGGCGAAGTCATTCACGGAGATTATACGAGATGGGTTAATGAGGGAACGCTTCATTCTGTGACTAATTATGTCATGCATAAGGCTTTGTACTCGGGGCATAATGATCACAACTACTTTGAAATCGCTCACACGCAAAGATGGCTTGATGGGATGGGCGGCAGCTCCGGTCAGGGCTTTAAGCTCTACAATTTTGTGGATAACCATGATGTTGAGAGGATATTTACAAAGCTGAGTAATAAGGCTCACTTTACGCCGGTACATATTCTTCTGTACACATTGCCGGGAATTCCTTCAATCTATTATGGTTCTGAGTTTGCAATTGAAGGACGCAAGGAAAAATTATCAGATGCTTCACTTCGTCCGGCCTTGAATATCAAGGACTACAAGGATTCTGTAAAAAATAACCCGGCGACAAAGCTTGTTGCTGCACTTGGAAAAGTAAGAAGCGAAACGCCTGAGCTTTCCTATGGAGACTACAAGGAGCTTCATCTGCAAAACAGACAGTATGCATTTTCGAGAAACTATGATGGAAGAAGCGTCGTAGTTACTGTTAATAACGATGATAATGATTGCATGCTTACGCTTCCTGCGGGAAATTCTGTTGAATATGTCGGCGCACTTTTTGGAGAGCGTATAACTGTTAATAATGGTTGTATTCAGGTTTGTGTTAAAGCAAATTCCGGTGAAATCTGGGTTCCTGCAGAAAAAGGAAATAAGAAGAAAAAGCTGGTAGAACTGCAGACAATTACAGAAGCAGGGAAGATCTCAGATGCTTCGGAAAATAAGGGTGCATCAGGTACTAAAGAAAAGAATGATACACATTCTGATATCAAAGGAACCGAAGCTGATTCTCACACTGAAAGAGAGGACTTTGAAACAGCTTCCGAAGTAACTGCTGAATCAAATCCGGTAATTGAATCTAAAATGGATTCTGCAGGAATCTCTGAAAAGAATTCAGAAGCAAAATCCATATCAGATTCGAAGGGTACCTACGAAGAAGGCGTAATAGCAGGTCTCCAAGAAGCTATACTCGCCATTATGGAGAAAAACGGGTATGTTACAGATCAGATGAGAAATGATGTTTACAATAATACGCATCATGATTCGCTGGTGAATTGGGTTAAAAGCTTCATAAGGTAAATACATGACTTATGTAAGCTAATAAACTCTAACAATTTACCTTTGTAAGTCCTTATCTAAAAAATTGAGATATAGACTGTACAAAAATACAATATTTAGACAGAATAAAAACGCTATATAAAGCACATACAGTCATTTGTCAAATTAGCAAGATTCAGACTGAAATAATTGTCGTATAATAGCAAAGTAATGAGCGATATTAAGAAAATGAGGAGTCAAAATTCAAAATATCTTTGTTGTGACTGCATATGTACGTTATATAGATGATATATTTTCGTAATATTGCTTTTCAAGCGAAATTCTTCAGGTTGAAGATATTGTCAGGCTGATGATGGAAACTGTAAACTATTCTAAGATAGCTAACGAAAGGAGTTATCATCAGGGCAAAAAGCGGTAGACCATCATAAAGAATCTTTTACAAAAAAGTCCTGCTTAGAATCAAAAAATAGTAGACCATCTTAAGGAATCTACTGTAAGCGGCCTACTTAGGACAAATTATGAGGGAAAAATATATGAAAAAGAGGAAATATTGAAGTGAAGTTATTTGTACGAGATAAATCTTTTTATAAAATGCTAGTGTCATTCGCTCTTCCAATCGCACTGCAGCAGCTGATTACTGTAGGCGTGAATATGGCAGACAACATGATGCTTGGGCAGCTGGGAGAGGCACCAATGAGCGGTGCCACACTTGCCAACAATTTTATTACCATTTTTCAGATAATGTGTATGGGACTTGGAATGGGAGCAAGTGTACTGGTCAGTAGATTTTTTGGAATGAATGATCGTCTCAGCATGAAAAAGTCTGTAAATATCATGTTCAGGATGCTTTTTATAGTGGCGACATTTTTCTCAGTTGTCACTTTTATTATGCCAGGAGGCATAATGGGACTGTTTACCGCTGAGGAAGAGGTAATCCGCCAGGGAACAGGATATTTGCTTATCTCGATACCGTGTTACTACTTAAATGGATTTGCAGTTACATCAAGTCTGATGCTGCGAAGTGTAGGAAAAGCACATGTGCCACTTCTGGCAAGCTGTTGCTCATTCTTTTTGAACATTTTTTGTAACTGGGTATTTATTTTTGGTAAACTCGGAGCGCCGGCTATGGGAGTAAACGGTGCAGCTCTTGGAACCCTAATAGCCAGAATTGTTGAATTCTCTATTATCTTTGGATTCCTTCTTTTTAAAGATACAAATATCGGACTCCGTATACCTGATCTTGCTTTGCAGGTGGGGGATCTGCTTCCTGAGTATATCCGCATTTCAATACCTGTACTTGTATCTGATACACTTCTTGGATTGGGTAATAGCGCAGTAGCAGTGGTTATGGGCCACATAGGAGCGAGTTTTGTTGCAGCCAATTCCATAACAACTGTGGTAATGTCACTTGCAACTGTTGTCATTCAGGGCATAAGTCAGGCAAGCTGCACCATTACAGGCATAACCCTGGGAAAAGGAGAAGTGGAAAAAGCTCAGCGTCAGGGAATTACCTTCGCTGCACTTGGCTTTTTGATTGGTGGTATCGGGTGCCTGCTCATTCTTGCTATCTCAGATCTCGTTATAAGTGCGTACAAGATAGAACCTGAGACAGCAATCCTTGCAAAGGATCTTATGACTGCGCTTGCGTTCGTTATCTGGTTTCAGGCTGCTAACAGCATACTTACAAAAGGAACATTACGAGGCGGCGGAGATACAAAATTCTTAATGGTCGCAGACATCATCTTCCTATGGATCTGCAGCATACCACTGGGCGCTCTGACAGGCCTTGTACTAAAATGGCCCGGATTCTGGGTGTTCATAATGCTCAGAATAGACCAATTTATAAAATGCATCGTATGCGTCATCCGACTTAAAAGTGGAAAATGGATAAAAAAAATAGACAAGGTGAAAACCTTAAATAAATAGAAGATGGAGCCAAAAAGTAGCCCCGGGTATATATATATTCCATTTCAGCCGATTATGCGTTTTTTGCAACAGAGGATGAAGTGGAATATATATACCCGGGGCGTATCATTCACCAATTTTTAAGGTTTGAAGTAGCTTATTGCGTCGGTCATGTTGGAGGCAAGGTCTTGCAAGCTGCTGGCTGCCTCTGTGATTATTGAGAAGGTAGCATTAAGTTCCTGCATGGAAGCATTTGTCTCCTCGGCAGATGCTGCGTTTTCTTCTGAAATAGCTGACAGATCAGAAATGATATTTACGAGCTGATCCTTTGCGGAATTAAGCTCCTCAATGCGGGAGGAAATATTCTCTGCGCTTTCAGATACATTATCTACATTCTCTGCCATGTTCTGCATGTTGCTCTTGGTATCATCAAGCTGCTGACCCTGCACTTCAAAGTTGGAATTGAGCTTCTGCATTACTTCTACTGAAGCTTCAGAGTCAGAAACAAGCTTATCGACGATCTTCTTGATTTCATCTGCGCTTTCACTACTCTGAATAGCAAGCTGACCGATCTCGGTAGCAACGACTGCGAAGCCTTTTCCGGCATCTCCGGCTCTGGCAGCTTCGATGGAGGCGTTGAGAGAAAGGAGATTGGTCTGTGATGCGATATTTGTGATGGCTTCTGAGAACTTTGAAATCTCTTTTGCAGACTCATTGGTAGAATCAATGGTCTGGCCGATTTCTTTAACGGAAGACTGAACCTCTGTACTCTGGGCAATAAGCCTGTTCAAAGCATCCATAGCTGCTTCACAGGACTGCTTCATTTCCTTGGCATATGAATGAAGCTGATCAACATTATCTGTCACGATTTCGATATTGTTCCCAATTTCCTGAGTATTGCCGGCTGCTGTTTCGACATTTTCAGCCTGTGAAACGGCACCCTTAGATATCTCATCTATTGCTTCACTTACCTGGTTGGAGGCCTGGGAAGCTTGACTTGCTGAATCAGAAAGATCTGTGCCGGATCTCTTTAGCTCATTGGACATATCAACTGTAGTTCTAATTACTTCGCCAAGTTTATCACTAAGAGTTTTGGCTCCGTCAGCAAGAAGTCCGATCTCATCATTTCTTGATATGGAGGTTTCATCTATGTTGAGCTTTAAATTACCCTGAGACAGAAGGCCAAGCTCATCTGCTATTGCACGCATTTTTACTGAAGTTTTATTGGCAACTACAAATCCGATAATGGATAGAATTACAACAAGACAAGCTGCTATGGCAATCATACCAAAAAGAATCCTGTTGATGGCTGCTTCAACATCATCAACGGCTCTTCCGGCAAATACCATGCCGGCAATGCTTCCATCCGTATTGGTCATGGGAGCGTAATAGAGATAATATCTCTCGTCGGATCCCTGGATTGTTGATTTGGGAGCATAGTATTCGGATTTTGTTTTTAATACATGGTCAGAAGTTTCCTGAGATGCTTTATAACCTGACAGCCTTTTGCCATTATTAAGAACGGTCGTAAGAATTTGCTGATCCTGATAATACAGTGAATATTCAATTCCTGTATGTTCATGGAGTTCATCCATAAGATCCTGATATTCCTCCATGACATTCTGTTCACCCTTATAAAGCTGCCCATCTACAAATAACCAGTCACCATCCCATACAGAATTCATTTCGCTTTGAAGATGCTCTGCAGCGACCTTTAATTCTTCCTGGATCATGTTATTGTAGGTATTTGTGATCTCGACAGCACTGATCGTAGTAAGAACTACCGAAATGCCAATAATTGCGCTAATAGCTATGATTATAAGCTTTAAAACCAGTTTCCCGTTTTTTGCTTTAGCTTCCATAAGTGCCTCCATTTAAGAAGAAACAATAAGAAATTGTGTCCTAATTTCATTTTACAACCAAAAGAATTGTTTTGCTTAATATACGAAAAAAAGTTATCAATTTTTAATAAATATTGCGAGCATAATTACGGAAGATTTTGCTATGGATGTCAAAACACTAATTAGGTCGAACAGATAGAAATTTTCAAAAAATCAGGATGGTGGGTAAATTATTCAAATTTTAAGGTATAATAAGTGCATTATGAACTTACAAACAATTAAATTATATGACGAAAATGCATACGAAACGGAGTTTACAGCAAAAGTAATCAGCTGTAAAAAGGATGAGAAAAGTGATGACAGATTCATTGCAGTCCTTGACAGAACCCTGTTTTTCCCGGAGGAGGGAGGACAGACACCCGATAAGGGGAAAATCACACTGCAGGGAGAGGATGATATAAATGTCATCGATGTTCAGATAAAGGATGAGGTCATTTATCATTATGTTGATAAAGCCATATCTGAAGGAGCAGAGGTTTCCGGTGTAATTGACTGGATACATCGCTTTAGCAATATGCAGCAGCACTCAGGAGAGCATATTTTTTCAGGCATTGTTAATAAGCAGTTTGGCTACGACAATGTTGGTTTCCACCTGAGTGATTCCGTGGTGACCATGGATTATAGCGGACAACTTTCAGAAGAGGATCTTTTTGATATTGAGAAAAAGGTCAACGGAGCTATATATGAAAACCGCGAGATAAAGGCCTTTTATCCAACAAAGCAGGAGCTTTTGTCTATTGATTATCGAAGCAAAAAGGAGCTCACGGGAGCCATAAGAATTGTGGAAGTAGACGGGTATGATATCTGTGCATGTTGTGCGCCTCATGTCAGAAAAACCGGAGAAATAGGTATTTTGAAGGTGATAGGTTCCCAGAATTATAAAGGTGGAACAAGAGTCAGCATTCTTTGTGGATTCAGGGCGCTTAAGTATTTAGCTGATGAGCATGATATGATCCTTAAGCTCGCCGGATCAATGTCAACCTCTATCGACAATGTTCCTTCTCAGTTTGAAAAGCAGCAGGAGGAGATAAGTGAGCTTAAGCGAAAGCTCTCAGATGCTTCAGAAAAGCTTCTTATGAAGGATGCAACTGAAATTCCTGCGGATATGAAAAATGCATGCCTTTTTACAGACGGCGGCATGGATCCAAATGTAATAAGGCGAGTTGTTAATACCATGGTTGCAGACAGAGGCGGCTATCAGGGAATCTTTTTTGGAGATGACAATTCCGGCTATAGGTTTATAATAGGAAGCGCAGAAGGGCTAAATAGCAATGATGTCCTATCTGAGCTCAAAAAGTGTTGCAATGTCCGTGGAGGCGGAAAATCTGCCATGGTCCAGGGGAGCGTCGAAGGCGCAGGAGCTGATGATATCAGGAGAGTTTTTGCAGCGTTGCAGTGAGCACCGTAAGGTGTGAACGTACTGTTACCATAGAGGGAATTGAGGAGTGGTTATGGAGAAAAATACAAGTGAGTTTAGAATGGGGCTTATAGATGCAATTCCCATTTGCCTTGGATATCTGGCGGTATCCTTTGCATTCGGAATTCAGGCTTCAGAGGCGGGACTGTCTGTTTTTCAGGCATCTGTTATGTCTCTTTCGAATGTGACAAGTGCAGGGCAGTTTTCATCCCTTGATCTTATAGTGACAAATGCTACCTTTGCAGAGATGGCTCTGTTGCAGCTTGTGGTAAATATCAGATATATGCTGATGAGTACCGCGTTGTCCCAGAAGCTTTCACCAAAGGTTGGTACAATTCACAGATTCCTTATCGCCTACGGCGTTACGGATGAGATCTTTGCGCTAAGTGTTACAAGGAAGGGAAAACTGAATCCTGCATATTCGTACGGCCTCATAATCTGTTCGGTTTTTGGATGGGTTCTTGGAACCTTTCTTGGGGCATTTGCAGGCGCTATTATGCCGCACAGACTGATAAGTGCGCTGGGACTTGCTATTTACGGAATGTTCCTTGCAATCGTGATCCCTGATGCAAGGGAGAGCGTACCGATAATGATGGTTGTTATCGGTGCAATGGCCATGAGTACTATTTTTACTTATGCACCAGTTTTGAAAAATATATCCTCGGGCTTCAGGATAATTATTGTGACGATAGTAATCGCGGGACTGGCAGCAGTCCTTGCACCCAAAATAGACGAGGAGACTGCAGATGCATAATATTTACGGCTATATTTTTGTAATGGCAATCGTTACATATCTTGTACGTATGCTGCCGCTTACGCTTATCAGAAAGGAAATCACTTCACCTTTTGTGAAGTCTTTTTTGCATTACGTGCCCTACGCGACTCTTTCGGCCATGACATTTCCGGCGATTCTTCATGCGTCGGATGATATGAGGGCGTCCATTGTTGGATTTGCTGTGGCACTTGTACTTGCGTTCAGGAAAAAGAGTCTCCTTACTGTTGCGGTCTGTGCCTGCGCAGTTGTATTTGTGGTAGAATGGTTTTTAATATAATGATGATGGGGCAAAAGGTCATGATGCGATAATGCGTGCTTAAATAGCATTCTGACTTGTTGACCCTCAAAACATGATTTTTAGTTTTGAAAGGAAATTAACATGCATATTGGAACTGGTTATGATGTTCATAGATTAGTAGAAGGAAGAAAGCTCATCATAGGTGGAGTTGATATCCCCTATGAAAAAGGGCTTCTTGGTCATTCGGATGCGGATGTTTTGCTGCATGCGATTAGTGATGCGCTCCTTGGGGCAGCAGCTCTGGGGGATATCGGAAAACATTTCCCCGATTCTGATCCTAAGTACAAGGGAGCAGATTCAGTAAAATTATTATCAGAAGTAGGGAAAATGCTTGAGGAGAACGGATATTTAATAGAAAATATCGACTCAACAATTCTCTGTCAGGCTCCAAAACTCAGACCTTACATCGATATGATGCGTCAGAACATTGCGGATGCTCTTGGAATAAATATCGAGCAGGTGAGCGTAAAAGCAACTACCGAGGAAGGACTTGGCTTCACCGGAGCAGGTGAGGGAATAGCATCTCAGGCGGTTTGTCTTTTAGCAAGCCCGATTGAATATTACACAAAAAATGTGACCTATCAGACAGGTGAGGCACCTGCAGGCGGATGTGAATCCTGCCCGGGTTGTGCCAAGAACACTTGAATTATTTACCAATAATCTTAAGGATTACGATTTGTTGGAGTTTTAATGGATAATAATTTTGAAGATAGTAATTTAAAAAATACTGGTGATGGAATTCCTGAAAAGGAAACCGGTTTTCCGGATTTGGCAGGAGCGGTGAGAGAGTGCTTTGATGTTCCCGGCGAACCCATGAACAGATATAGCCCTCTTGCACTGGCATTTATTGGCGACAGTGTGTACGAAATCATAATACGAAGTATAGTGGTTCAGGAAGCTAACAGACCTGCAGGGCAGCTTAATAAGATAAAAATAAAGTATGTAAATGCGGCGGCTCAGGCCAAAATAGTAGAATATCTGGAGCCACAGCTTACAGAGGAAGAGTGTGAAGTTTATAAGCGCGGAAGAAATGCAAAATCATACACCAGCGCGAAAAACCAAAGCGTAACGGATTATCGTAAAGCTACAGGATTTGAAGCACTCTGCGGATATCTGTACTTAAAGGGCGATATGAAAAGACTGCTGGAGCTTCTTAAGGACGGAATATCAGTTATAGAAAGATAAGCAGGAACGTAGAATATCTATTACACAGATTGGGCGGATTTTTGACAGAGAATGGAATTCAATAAAGCTCAGAAAGGAAAGTTATATAATACTAATGAGTGATAATCATAACAAAAGAAGAGATGAAGAAGGGATAGAGTCCCTTACTATTGAAGGAAGAAATGCCGTAATCGAGGCACTTAGAAGTGGGAGGACCATCGACAAGCTGTTTATTCTTGACGGATGCCAGGACGGTCCTATAGCCACCATCCGAAAAGAGGCGAAGAAAGCAGGGATAATGATGAAGTTTGTCGGAAGGGACAGGCTTGATCAGATATCACAGACAGGTGCTCATCAGGGTGTCATTGCTTATGCTGCGGCTTACAACTATTCAGAAATAGATGACATTTTTAATCTGGCAGAGGAAAAGGGAGAGCCGCCTTTTGTTTTCCTGCTTGACAATATAGAGGATCCGCATAATCTCGGTGCAATCATAAGAACCGCTAATATTGCCGGTGCTCATGGTGTTATCATTCCTAAGAACCGTGCGGTAGGACTTACGGCAACTGTTGCAAAGACAAGTGCAGGGGCTTTGAATTACACTCCCGTTGTTAAGGTTACGAATATGGCAAGGACCATTGAGGAGCTTAAGGATCGAGGCATGTGGTTTGTGTGTGCTGATATGAACGGGACCACAATGTATGATCTTGATCTTAAGGGAGCCATCGGTCTTGTAATAGGAAATGAAGGATCCGGAGTAAGTAAACTTGTTCGTGAAAAGTGCGATATGGTAGCAGCTATTCCAATGAAGGGCGAGATAAACTCATTAAATGCTTCAGTGGCAGCAGGCGTGCTTGGATTTGAGATAGTAAGACAGCGCGGCGGTTATGGTAAATAATATGACTAAATTATCAGGGGATGAATCAGATGAAGAACTGATCATCAGAATCCGTGAAGGAGAATCGGATATAACTGATCATATCATGAATAAATATAAGGATATGGTCAGAACGAAAGCAGCTTCCATGTACATTTTGGGTGCTGACAGGGATGACCTTATACAGGAGGGGATGATCGGGCTTTTTAAAGCTGTGAGAGATTACGATGCTGGAAGGGATGCGAGTTTCAGAACCTTTGCTGACCTTTGCATATCAAGGCAGATGTACACCGCTATTCAGGCATCTAACAGGAAAAAGCATGCGCCCCTGAACAGCTATATATCACTTTATGCCAAAATGGATGGTCATGAGGAAGAGTTGGAATTTTCCCTTGATCAGATTCTTGAGGATATTAACGACCAAGACCCTGAATCCATGATGATAGACAGGGAGAATATCGAGGATATAGAGAGCTTTATTGAGAGCGGACTCAGTGAATTTGAGCAGGCAGTTTTAGAACTGCATATGACCGGAATGGGCTATGCAGAGATTGCCAAGGTCCTGGGGAAGGATGAAAAATCTACCGACAATGCTCTTTTCAGATTAAAAAACAAGATACGGAAATTTATAGATAATAATAAGTCGAAGTCATAATTACTAATGTACTGCTACATTCATGAGTAATCAAATTGTTTGAAGCTGAATAAATCTACGTTGTCATAAAATTTTGCCAATGATGGAATTCAATAAAATGTATTCAAGAATCAGATATGGGAAATTTTACTCTTGCGTAGGAACTCCTAATATGCTAAGATAAATAAGCTGTTGTGATTATGCAGCGTTTGCAACTATAGTATAATATTTGTAAAATATTAAGAATCATTGATATAAAAGAGGTGAGAAGATGAGACAGGACATTCAGCCAGAATATTATCAGGCAACAGTTACCTGCAACTGCGGTAACACATTTACAGTAGGTTCAACAAAGAAGGAAATCCACGTAGAAATTTGTTCTAAGTGCCATCCTTTCTATACAGGAACACAGAAGGCAACCGCTGCTCGCGGACGTATTGATAAGTTCAACCGTAAGTATGGTATGACTTCTAACAACTAATTACTGGAAATGTTAAGAGGTTGAGGCTACTGCCTCAGCCTCTTTTTTTGAACAGTATACTTGGCGAGGTTCTTCACGAACCTGGTAGAGTTTGTTAAATCGGTATAGCACGCATTGAGGAGCAAAATAATTATGGGTAAGAAAAAAATCAATCATTATTCAGGAATTGGCGGGCAGGCAGTGCTTGAAGGCGTTATGATGCGCAACAAGGATATGTATGCAGTTGCTATTCGCAAAGAGAATGGTGAAATAGCAGTAGACACAGAACATTATCTTGGTAAGGCAGAAAGCCTTGGACTGACTCATATACCTTTTATTCGTGGAGTATTTGTTTTTTGGGATTCATTGGTTCTGGGAATGAGATCTCTCAACTTTTCAGCTTCACTTTTTGGACAGGAGGAGATTGCTTCTTCCAAGGATCCAATCGCTGAAGAAGGAAAAGAGAAGTTTGCCATGGCTCTCACCACAGTAATTTCATTTATTATGGCTATTGGTATTTTTATGATCCTGCCTTATTATATAAGTTCACTTTTTGAGAATCAGATAAGAAACAGTTCTCTTGTGGTGCTCTTAGAGGGACTTTTAAGAATTCTGATCTTTATTGTTTATATACTACTGATCTCGTGTATGAAGGATATCAGGAGACTTTTCAGATATCATGGGGCAGAGCATAAGTGTATAAACTGTCTGGAGAGCGGAAAACCGCTCACACTTGAAAATGTAAAGGCAAGTACCAGACTTCACAAGAGATGTGGCAGCAGCTTTCTTTTGTTTGTAATGTTTGTGAGTATCATACTGTTCTTCTTTATAAGAGTTCAGTCTATACCGCTTAGAATACTTGTCAGAATAGCTCTTATACCCGTTATTGCAGGCATTTCCTACGAGATCATAAGACTTGCCGGTAGAAGCAATAATATATTTATAAAGATTCTGTCTTTACCGGGGCTTATGCTTCAGATGCTGACAACAAAAGAGCCTGACGATGAGATGATAGAAGTCGGAATTAAGTCAGTTGAGGCTGTTTTTGATTGGAAGGAATTTTTAGAGGATTCCTTTGGACATAAGTTTGAAGATGAAATTGCGGAGTGATTATTTATGGACTATGCATCGCTTTTTAAAGAGGGTGAAGAAAAACTAAATAGTGCTGGTATTTCCGAGGCCTCACTGGATGCGAGACTTCTTCTGGAGCATGTTTGCGGTACGGATCATAATACATTGCTCTCACACGGCGATATGCAGGTCTCTGATGAGAATGCCCTGGAGTATAGGAATCTTATCGGGAAAAGGATGGAGAGAGTTCCTGTTGCATATATTATTGGAAATACCGAGTTCATGGGAATTGAGTTTGATGTGACAAACGATGTACTTATTCCCAATCAGGATACTGAGACTCTTGCAGAGGAGGCTCTTAGATTCATTCATGATGGTATGAGTATACTTGATCTTTGCACAGGTTCAGGTTGTATAGCTCTAAGTCTTCTGAAATACACCAATGACACTACTGCGGTAGGAACAGATATTTCAGAGGCTGCTCTTAAGATTGCAGAGAGAAATTCGGTTAAGCTTGGAGTTGCCGACAGATATAAAGCCGTGAAGGCAGATATTTTTCCCGGAGATGAATCAGATCAGAAGTATGACCTTATAGTATCCAATCCGCCGTATATTCCGACAGGAGTTATAGAGAGCCTTGAGCCGGAGGTTAAGACCTACGAGCCATACATGGCACTTGACGGAAGTGAAGATGGACTTTTATTTTATCGCCGGATAGTTCCCGGGGCAAAAGAATACCTTTACAGGAATGGGTATCTTCTTTTGGAGATCGGATATGACCAGGGAGAAGCTGTAAAAGCTCTCATGGAAGAAAACGGATATAAAGATGTTCAGGTAATTAAAGATCTTGGAGGAAATGACAGAGTGGTAAGTGGCTGCTTCTATTAGCTGCGCTTGTTGGTATATATCACCTTACTTTTGTTCATATTTTGTGAGTTGCAAAAATGGAATAAGTTTTTGATGATAACTTAAAAACAGAGTGTAGTAGATGTAGTGAAAGTTTTGGATAGAGTGATGATTTATTAGATTCTTAAGCTTTCATATTGAGAATAGGAGAGCAATATGTTTGATAGATTAGAAGATACAGTCCGCAGATATGAGGATATAACAAGGGAGCTGGGTGAACCAGGCGTGGCAGCAGACCAGAACAGGTTCAGAGCTCTTATGAAGGAGCAGAGTGATCTCCTTCCGATAGTAGAAGAATTCAATAATTATAAGAAATGCAAGGAAACAATTTCAGACAGTGAGGAGCTTCTTTCAGCTGAATCTGATGAGGATATGAAGGAAATGCTCAGAGAAGAGCTTTCTGAGGCAAAGGATGAACTTCCAAAGATAGAGCAAAGATTAAGACTTCTTATGATTCCCAAGGATCCTAACGATGATAAAAATGTTATCGTTGAGATTCGTGCCGGTGCAGGTGGTGATGAAGCGGCGCTTTTTGCAGCTGATATGTACAGGGTTTATACGAGATACGCTGACAGACATAGCTGGAAAATAGAGACAATGAGTGTGGAAGACACCGGAATCGGAGGAATGAAGTCAGTCAGCTTTATGCTTTCTGGAACAGGTGCTTATTCCAAGCTGAAGTTCGAGAGTGGAGTTCACAGAGTTCAGAGAATTCCGGTAACTGAATCCGGTGGAAGAATTCATACCTCCACAATAACAGTGGCTATAATGCCTGAGGTTGAGGATGTTGAAGTCAATATCGATATGAATGACTGTAAGTTTGATGTTTTCAGAGCGTCAGGAAATGGCGGACAGTGCGTAAATACAACGGATTCTGCTGTAAGACTTACACATATCCCCACAGGAATAGTTATTTCCTGTCAGGATGAGAAGAGCCAGATAAAAAACAAGGCTAAGGCACTAAAGGTTCTTCGTGCCAAGCTTTTTGATTTGGAGAGACAAAAGGCCCATGATTCAGAGGCTGCCCTCAGAAAAAGCCAGGTTGGAACAGGTGACAGATCAGAAAAGATCAGAACTTATAACTTCCACCAGGGAAGAGTAACAGACCATCGTATCAATCTGACCCTTTATAAGATTGATTCAATAATGGATGGTGACCTTGAGGAACTGATAGATGCTCTTACCACAGCAAGCCAGGCGGAAAAGCTTGCTGGAATGAATAATGCTTAAATCCTATATTCAAGACGTAGAACATTCTCACGCTCAGCGCAGCAAGTGCGCAGAGCTGTCTGAACAGTAACGACATAATACCTATCACAGTTTTTTGAAGCGCGGAAAGTTTTCTTATTAACATAAATCTATGATAAAATGATGTTATAAATGTAATTTTTTTGATTGGGTAGAGCACTTAGCGAGGTTTTACGAGCTTAGTGCGAACCATGCAGGTCCACTTAGTAAGGTGTTGTCGAGCTTAGTGGAGCTTGCTCAAGTAGAGTGCTTAGTTCGGTTGGTGCAGCTTGTTTGACGAGGTATTTTGAATGAATGAACAGTTTAAACAGGATCTGATTGATTGGGGTGTTAATTGGGATGATGTCAAAGAGAGATTCATGGGCAATGAAGATCTCGTGATAAAATTCATGCTGAAGTTTTTGAATGATAAAAGCTTTGGGGAATTGACAGAAGGCCTTAAAGAGCAAAATGCTGAGGCAGCTTTTAAGGGCTGTCATTCATTAAAAGGAGTTACGGGCAATCTGGCACTTGATGGTATGAGGCCGGATGTTCTTGAGCTGACAGAAATTCTTAGAGCAGGGTCTTTGGAGGGCTCTGATGAACTTTATCAGAAGATAAAGGCATCTTATGATAACCTCATTGGAATACTTAATAAGTACTCATGACAGCTTGAACAGATTTTTTTATTCGCTTCGCGAGGACCTGGTTCAATACGATTCCTTATGACTCTTTTGGACCAAGAAATTATAATAAATCCCGGGTTTCTTTCTGAAATCCGGGATTTTACTTTAATGTTTTAGAATTGCGAGAGTGCAGGATTCTTGTGAGTGATTACTCTATTGCCTATTCGGAGAAACGAAGTAATTTGTATATTGAAAAGGTACTAAATATAATTATAAACATTATGTTATAACGATGAGAATAAAATTTAAATTGTCATCTTAAATTCATAAACATCACCTTTTTTCAGTACTGAGTCTGCACCTGCTTCTGTGATTTCCAAACTCGCACCGCTCCAGCCATATCGGATTATTCCTTTAACAGATTCATCATAGCTTGTAAAGATGAGATCAGATCCTTCTTTTGTTACAGTGCCTTCCACGGTTGCGGTACGATAAATTGAGATTGTTGCATTGTAGCCGGATTCCATGCTCTCTGTAATAATCAGCGAGCTGTAAATGTCGCCTGTGTCCTGGTCATCAACATAAGCACCGGTAATACTGCGCTTAGGGAGAGTGAAGGCTTCGCCATTTTTATCTGCAATAATTGTAGCAAGGTAGTAACATCTTCTTTTGGTGATATCCTTAAAAAGTGAAAGCTCAAGCATTGGATAGATGCTGCCACCTTCTTCTCTGGGACCAAGTGCTTCCGGAACAATTTTATCCTTTACGGAAATCCATTTTCGCTGTTCCTGAAGCAGGTTGTCCTTTGAAGCAGCATCAAGAAGCTTATTTACGCGGCTCCAGAGATTGTTGATCTCCGAATCCCAGATATCGAAGGAATGCTTTGCTGTCTGGTTTATTTCAACCTGGGTTTCTGCTTTTTCTGTGAGCTCGTTGAGGCGTCTCTCAAGGGCTTCAATCCCATTTAGCTCATCCTGTACTGTTGAAGCAGAAGAGGAGATTTCTGTAACAGCATCTTTTATTTCTTTATCGTAGTCATGGGATAAATCATCTGATAATACAAAGCTGTCAGCAATAGGATTGGAATAAACTACAGCATCATCTGACTGTGTATCTGTGTCAGCTGCGTCTGTTTCTGCCTGATCTGTATCATCACTGGCTTTTGTATCAGTACTTATTGATTCATCGGAAACAGTGTCCTCAGATTCAGCATTGGCGGCTACGTCAGAGCCGGCTTCAGAATCGCTGCTTTCGGGTACAGGTTCATCTTTCTCGATTTCAGGATTCTCTATAACTACATCAGGACGCTTTTTTTCAGTATCATCCTGAGCTATGGCATTATCCTGCTCATCAGTATTTTCCTCCTGATTTTCAACAACTTCACTATTTTGTTTTACATCAGAGTCCTTTATTGGGGTACAACCATAAAGGCCGATCATAGATATGATCAGCGTTAAACAGAGTCTTTTTTTCATACAATACTAACCTCCTCTACATACAAGATGTATTATATAACTATGGCCACTAAATAGAAAAGAAGTATTATAAAAGAATGTCGCTTTATCTTATATAAACTTTATCTTATATAAACTTTATCCTATATAAGAATCAGCAGATTTTTATAAGAAAAAACCTGCTGATTATATCAGCAGGTTACAACGATTCCTCCATCTCCGGCATAGGTAGTAGCAACTCCTGCACCATCAACTATCAGTACATCTTTGAAATTCACTTTTGAAAGTATAAGATTCTTAACAATCTCAGCTCTCTCATAGCAATTGATATGAGTTATCATAAGGGTCTTTTCTTCCGGATTTTTGATACGTTTGGCAGTGAGCTCTGCCATCTTAATAAGTGCCTTTCTCATGCCGACACCCTGGCTCCACTGGGCGATCTCACCTTCAATTGCATAGCAAACAGGCTTGATATTTAAGGTAGAAGCAACGATAGCTTTCATACCGGTCAGGCGTCCGTTCTTTCTCAAGGTGTCAAGTGAATCCAAAACGAAGTAGGTATCCATACCATCACGGTAGGTTTCTACCTTTTTAACTACTTCTTCAAAGGGAAGACCTGCCTCTGCGTACTCCATTATCTTAAAGGCAATATTTGTCTGCCCGCAGCAGGCTGATAATGAATCAAAAACGTGAATATTTTTTTCTCCAATGTCTTCGTGATAAAGGTCTTTTGCTAAAAGTGCACTGTTATAACTTCCACTGAGCTTGGAAGAAAGTGTTACTACGTAAACATCATCTGCATCACATTCATAGGCCTTCTTATATCTGTCAGGTGAGGGGCAGGCTGATTTTGCACAGGTTTCACATTCTGCCACTCTCTTTAAATAGTCAAGCTGATCGAAATTCTCATCATCCAGAACAGTATAATCACCAACCTGAAGAATAAGAGGTATGATCTCGAAACGCTTGTCAGTGTGGTACTCAGCAGGTAAATCCGTGCAGCTGTCTACTACAATTTTATAACTCATAATACATTTTTCCTTTCAAGTAATCCGTTAAGTACTGAAATGGCTATATGTGATGCCATGAATGCGTTAGCTTACTAACATCATTAGGAACGGAAACCATGTAGTTTTTTACACCACATATTCTAGCATGAAAAGCAATATGGGTAAATAAACGGAGGTTATTATTTATCAGAAAATATTTAACGAGTTAATCAAGTATATTGTATAATTACAAGTGGACTATTTTTTGAGGAGTTTCAAAAACATGATTGCTTTAAAAATCAAAAATACCAGACAATTCATGAGTGTACTTCTTGCGTCAGAAGTTTTTGATGATTTTTTATTGGAGAGCGCTGAGCTTCACACAGCTAACACATATCACATTGATGGGAGAGTGAATAAAGAATTTTTTATGGCAGATGATGAACAGATTCCGCCATATGATCTTTCGGAGTGGAGGAGCTTAAAGCCTGTCTGCTATGAGCTTATAAAGGGGAAAAGGACACCGCTTTCTTTTAAGTTTGTGATGTGCGTATCTCCGGATGAAAAGTTAAAGCTCCTGCAGGAAGAATATAACAGTAGCGTTTCATCACTGGTTTTTATGCTCAGATTTAAAGAGGGCGAGATAATACTTACTACAGGTGTGGCGTTATCGGGATTCACACTTGATAAGTCCTTTGAAAAAATCTGGGATGATTATATGAGACGTTTTCTTACAGGTGTGAATATTGATTTCGAAGAACTTTAGATTCTGGTTTTTCTTCAGAAAAACAAAAGGTTTTTAAATGTGAAAGAAGAAACAGAGTAATTATTTGGAGGTGAATATGATAAGACGACCTGATTATGTAAAACCAGGATGTACAATCGGAATAACAGCACCATCTTTTGGCCCTTCAAGCGAGCCATACAGATCAATGTATTTTGTGGCTAAGAAGAAGTTGGAGGAGAGAGGCTATAAAATCGCTGAGGGGGATACTCTTTTTAAGAATGACGGCATTGGTATAAACACTGATCCCAAGGTTGCAGCAAAAGAGCTGACTGAGTTTTATAAGAGAAGTGATATTGATGCTATAATTTCTGCCGGCGGCGGTGAGCTCATGAATGAGACAATAGCCAATGTGGATTTTTGGGCATTAAAGGACAGTAAGCCCAAGTGGTATCTGGGATATTCAGATAATACGAATTTCATTTTCCCTATGGTAACTATAGCTGAGGTGCAGGGAATTTATGGCCCTTGTATATCAGGCTTTGCTAAAAAATGGGAGCTTCCTGAGGAGGATGCGTTATCTCTCCTTGAGGGAACAAAGACAGAGTTTTCTGGCTATGAGAAATATTTAAATCCTTTCATTAAAGACGAAGAGAGCGGAGAGAAACCGGAAGAGCCTGTGGATTATACCACGTACAATTTTGATGTACCATATGAGTACAATTCAAGAAAAGAGCTGACGAGCTTTTTATGTGACAGCAAAAAAGCAGTAAAGGCAGATCCGGAGACAGAGATAGGTATGCAGGGAATCCTGCTTGGTGGATGCGCGGATGTTCTTGCAAACCTTGTTGGAACGCGCTTTGACAACATGAAGGAGTTCAATAAAAAGTACAAGGATATTATATGGGTTCTGGAAGCCTGTGATCTCACGCCGATGAGCTATAGAAGAACTATCTGGAACATGAGAGAGGCAGGATGGTTTGAGAACGCGAAGGGATTTGTGATTGGCAGACCTCTGGCAGCCTTTAATCAGGAGATGATGGGGGCTGATCACTATAATGCTGTTACAGATGTTGTCGCCGGGCTTGGAGTGCCGATAATCATGGATGCAGATATCGGACATATTGATCCCATGATTCCTTTAGTTATGGGTGCAGATGCGGCAGTAAAGGTAAAGGGAAACGATATCAGAATTACATATACAAAATAGCGTTTCGAAGATAACCGGGATCTTTAAATCCGGTTGCTGTGAGCACTGTAAAGTGTAAGCAGTAACTTGCGAAGCGGCTTTTTATAAGTTAGAATATCTTTCATGAACTCATTAGAATTATTATTGGTATATCTTGGAATAATGAATATTATTAGCTTTCTTGCCATGGGTAGTGACAAGAGGAAGGCTAAAAGGAATGCTTTCAGGACACCGGAATCAATCCTTTTTATACTGGCTGTTATGGGGGGCAGCATAGGCAGTATTCTCGGAATGTATATTTTCAGGCATAAGACTAAGCATTGGTATTTTGTGGTTGGAATGCCCATGATCTTACTTTTGCAGATAGCATTAGTTGTGGCTGTAAAGATGTCACCGATAGAGGTCCTGTTCAGGTAATTTATTTAATAGGGAATTCTTATTTTATTAAGGGGATGCAGAAGAATGCATATAGCAGTTTTTGATGATAATATCGCTGACAGAAGGCAGATGGAACGTTTGCTTAGGCGTCAGTCTGACAGATATCAAAAAGAGGGGAAGGAACATTTTTATATCGATCTATATGGTAATATCGAGGCGCTTATGCGTTTCCCTCAGCTATATGACATAATCTTCATTGATATGGCAGAGCCCGAGTCTGAGGATAGCCATTTTAAAAATGGAATGGATGTAGCAAAGCTCCTATTTGAAGCCGGTGGATTAAAAAATGTTGTAATGTGCGCCTCGAAGCATGACTATAAAGCGCTTGCAAAAGACGCCGGATTATTCGATGAACTTTTGTTTATTGATAAGCCCATAAAGGTCAAAGAGCTGGAGGATATGCTTACGGAATGTGAGAGGAGACTCGGAGATCCTATTCCTACTCTTGAACTTAGAGGTGAGAAGGATACGATTTACGCCAGGGAGAATGATATCGTCTGTGCCGAGATGACAAGTGAGCATCAGGCTGCTATGTTTTTCTCAGATGGCAGAGAGCTTTCTATCATCACAGATATTTATAATTTATATGAGCAGTGTGAGATTTTTACTTCAATATGCCCTATATCACAGAATGCTCTTATAAATGTGCTTCATATAAAGGATGAAGGCTTTGGATGGGTCCTCATGGATAATGGCAGAAAAATAAAGGTAGCCTTTGCATACCGCGGTAATATCAAGGAAATAAGAAGACGCCTTGCGGCAAAGGAGGCTGAAGAGAAATCAAAAATGATCGAGAAGGTATCAAAGCAGACAAATGCAAAAGTAAAATAAAACCACAAACCATTTAATACTGTTTTTTATTATAAAAATATCCCGGGTGATCAGGAGTGATTCACCCGGGATATTTTACTTGAATCAAGTAGTTAAATTATTTATTTTTTCCTTCAACTTCCTGCATCTTCATTGCACGAACCTTGCAGGAAAGACCAAACAGATTTATGAAGCCCTCTGCATCGTGATGGTCATAGAGGTCGCCTGTCTTAAAGGAAGCGATTGACTCATTATAAAGTGAGTAGGGTGAAGAAGTACCTGCCTTGATGATATTCCCTTTGTAAAGACGGAAGGTAACTTCACCGGTAACATACTTCTGAGTTGACTCGATGAATGCCTGCTCAGCTTCGCGAAGGGGAGTAAACCATTTTCCTTCATATACAAGATCTGCGAACTTATTGCCCATATCCTTTTTCATGGTATAGGTATCGCGGTCAAGAATGAGCTCTTCGAGCTGCTGATGAGCTTCGTAAAGGATTGTTCCGCCGGGAGTCTCATAAACACCACGGGACTTCATACCAACGACACGGTTCTCAACGATGTCTACGATTCCGATACCATTTTCACCACCCAGCTTATTGAGAGTGCGGATGATATCAGAAACCTTCATTTCCTTACCATTTACGGACTTAGGTACGCCGCCTTCAAAGGTCATTGTAACGGTAGTAGGTTCATCAGGAGCATCCTCGGGAGTGCATCCAAGGACAAGGAGGTGCTTGTAATTGGGTGCCTGTGCAGGATCCTCAAGCTCAAGTCCTTCATGTGATATATGCCAGAGGTTGCGGTCACGGCTATAGCTGCTGTCAGCAGAGAATGGAAGGTTGATACCATGCTGCTTACAATATTCGATCTCAGATTCACGGGAATCCATTGTCCACTTGTCACTTCTCCAGGCAGCGATGATCTTGATATCAGGTGCAAGTGCCTTGATTCCAAGCTCGAAACGGATCTGGTCGTTGCCCTTACCTGTTGCACCGTGGCAGATGGCAACAGCGCCTTCTTTTCTTGCAATCTCTACGAGCTTCTTGGCAATGAGCGGACGAGCCATTGATGTACCAAGAAGATACTTGTTTTCATAGACAGCGTGTGCCTGAACGCAGGGAACTACATATTCATCACAAAACTCATCGATTACATCTAATATATAAAGCTTAGAAGCGCCGCAGCTTGTTGCTCTCTCTTCAAGCCCGTCAAGTTCCTCTTCCTGTCCGCAGTCGATGCATACGCAAACTACTTCATAATCATAATTCTCCTTGAGCCACGGAATGATCGCTGTTGTATCAAGACCACCCGAATATGCAAGTATAACCTTTTCTTTAGCCATGTCTTCCTCCTTTAATCAATACCGTCTGAATATCATTGCTTATCGAAAAAACAATAATGTCTATTTATAATCTAACGGATTTGTTTTTGCTGTACAAGCCGAATATACATCATTGTATGATTATTTGCAATAGTTTTATGCATAAAAATTTATAATATTCACATTTTATGCATAAATATAAATAATGCTTGCATAAACATGAGATGTTGATTATACTGAGTTGCAAAGCATATAATAAACGATGTATTGAGAATAACGAATATATAAAGGAAGGCACGGTTATGATTAAGGTAGGAATTATAGGTGCTACAGGATATGCGGGAGCTGAGATCGCAAGACTGATCTATTCCCATCCTGAGGCTGAGATAGTCTGGTACGGTTCAAGAAGTTATATTGATGAGAGATTCTCATCAGTGTATGGAAACTTTTTTAATGTAGTAGATGCTAAATGCATGGATGATAATATGGATGAGCTTGCGGATAAAGTAGATGTGATTTTTACCGCAACACCCCAGGGATTATGTGCCGGACTTGTGAATGACAATATATTAAGTAAGGTAAAGATAATAGACTTATCCGCTGATTTCAGATTAAAGGATGTAAAGATCTACGAGAAGTGGTACGGGATTGAACACAAGGCACCTCAGTATATAGATGAAGCAGTGTATGGACTTTGTGAGATCAACAGGGACAAGATAAAGGATGCAAGAATTATAGCTAATCCCGGTTGCTATACGACCTGCTCAATTCTTACGGCTTATCCTCTTATAAAGGAAAAGCTTATTGATCCTTCAACTCTTATCATTGATGCTTTGAGCGGAACTTCAGGAGCAGGAAGAGGAGCAAAGACAGCAAATCTTTTCTGTGAAGTTAATGAAAGCGTAAAACCCTACGGAGTTGCAAATCACAGACACACGCCTGAAATCGAGGAGCAGCTGGGTTACGCAGCAGGGGAGAGCTTTACAATTAATTTCACTCCTCATCTTATCCCCATGAACCGTGGAATACTTGCTACAGAATATGCATCATTGGTGAAAAAAGCTGATGGCAAGCTCCCTACAGCAGATGAGATAAGAGCAGCCTATGAGAAATACTATAAGGATGAGAAGTTTATAAGACTTCTTCCTGAAGGAGTATATCCCGAGACAAGATGGGTTGAGACGAGTAATTATGTGGATATCGGATTTAAGATAGATGAGCGCACAGGCCGCGTTATCCTGATGGGAGCTATTGATAATCTGGTAAAAGGGGCAGCAGGTCAGGCAGTTCAGAATATGAACATTCTTTTTGGACTTGAAGAGAGCATGGGACTTGATTTTGTTCCTGCATTTCCATAAAGAATTGGATTCCGAATGATTTTTCCTTGTTATCGTTCGGAAAATCTATAAAGAAGATTAAGGTGGAGTAAGTCATGGTACGCACAATGACCATTGAAGATTATGCAGAAGTTTATGCACTGTGGAATTCTATAGACGGTTTTGGAATAAGGACCATCGATGATTCTTTTGAAGGAATATCGATGTTCATTAAAAGGAATCCCACAACCTGTGCAGTTGATGTTGAAGATAACAAAATAGTCGGAGCAATCCTGTGTGGACACGATGGAAGGCGGGCATGCTTTTATCATGTATGTGTGAATAAAGAGTACAGACGCCATGGAATCGGTAAGAGAATGGTCGAGTTTTGCATAGAAAAGCTTAAGGAAGAAAAAATCAATAAGGTATGTCTAAACGCTTTTGTGACGAATAAAGTCGGCAATGCCTTCTGGCAGCGTATGAATTGGACCTTGAGATCAGATATGAACTACTATGACTTTACATTAAATGAAGACAACCGCACGGAATTTGTTACATGCTAAAGAGCTGGTTCACTTACTATTTAAAGCGGGATAAAACTATTGTTTTGAAGGAGACAAAAATATGAAGCGTATTCAAGGCGGTGTGACTGCAGCAAAGGGATTCAAGGCTGCAAGCTGCGAGGCAGGAATTAAATATATAAACAGAAAAGATATGATGCTGATTTACAGTGAATCTCCATGTACGGCAGCAGGAGTATTTACCAGTAATGTTGTAAAGGCTGCTCCGGTTGTGTGGGATAAGGAGATATGCAATGGAATTCATCCTGTTCATGCTATAGTCGGTAACTCAGGAATAGCCAATGCCTGTACAGGAGAGCAGGGAAGAAAATTATGTGCTGAAACTGCCGGGGCAGTGGCACTTCTTCTGGGGATTCCTGAGGATTCAGTTCTGGTGGCTTCTACAGGTGTGATCGGAATGCAGATGAATATGGAAGCTGTAAAGGGCGGTATTGCTAAAATGGTTCCGGAGCTCTCTGATTCAGAAGATGCAGGTACAGGCGCAGCTGAAGCTATTATGACTACAGATACGCACTCCAAGCAGATGGCAATGGAATTTGAGATTGGCGGGAAAACCTGCAGAATCGGCGCTCTGGCTAAGGGATCAGGTATGATACATCCCAACATGTGCACAATGCTTTCCTTTATGACAACGGATGTTGCAATATCCAATGAGCTTTTACAGAAGGCATTAAGGTCAGTAGTTGTTGATACATTCAACATGATATCTGTTGACGGCGACATGTCTACAAACGATTCACTTATGGTAATCGCCAACGGAGATGCTGCCAATCCTGTGATCACAGAAGAAAACGATGATTATAAAACCTTTGTGGATGCACTTTATGCCATCTGCGAAGAAATGGCAAGAATGCTGGCAGGCGACGGCGAAGGTGCAACCGCACTGTTCACTGTAAAGGTTGTCAATGCAGATACAAAGGAAAATGCAAGAACACTGGCAAAGTCTGTTATCTGCTCATCTTTGACAAAGGCTATGATCTATGGTCATGATGCAAACTTTGGAAGAATACTTTGCGCACTTGGTTATTCAGGTGTTCTGTTTGATCCCGACAAGATAGAGCTTTCCATTGAAAGTTCAAAGGGAAGCATTTTACTTTTTAAGAACGGAGAACCACAGCCTTTTGATGAAGAATTTGCCACTGAGGTTTTATCCCAGAAGGAAGTAATTGCAATAGCTGATATGCATACAGGTAACGATGAGGCAACCGCCTGGGGATGTGATCTTACCTATGATTATGTAAAGATCAACGCTGATTACAGATCCTGATTATGGAGTCTGTTACTGTTTAAAGTTTAGGGAGGAACCATTCCGACCGGTAAGGCAGGATTACAAAGTAATCTTTCCGGTAGATATTTGAGGAGGAAGAAGCAATGGACAAAGATATGCAGGAAGTGCTTAAAAAGGCGGAGGTACTTATCGAGGCTCTGCCATATATTCAGAAATATAATCGCAAGATTATCGTTGTTAAATACGGCGGAAGTGCCATGGAAAGTGAAGAGTTTCAGAAAAATGTAATTAAGGACGTTACACTTTTAAAGCTTGTTGGCTTTAAACCTATAATTGTTCATGGCGGTGGAAAGGCCATCAGCAAATGGGTAGGTAAGGTTGGTAAAGAGGCTGAGTTTGTTAACGGACTTCGCGTGACAGATGAAGAAACCATGGAGATTGCTGAGATGGTTTTAAACAAGGTGAACAAGTGCCTTGTGAGAATGGTTCAGGAGCTTGGCGTTAAGGCTATCGGAATAAGCGGTAAGGACTCCGGACTTTTAAAGGCTAAAAAGAAGCTCTCCGGTGGTCAGGACATAGGTTTTGTGGGAGATGTTGAGAAGGTTGATCCCAAGATACTCTATGATCTTATGGATAATGATTATCTTCCCATAGTCGCACCGGTTGGAATGAATGAGGATTTTGATACCTTTAATATAAATGCTGATGATGCAGCCTGTGCCATTGCAAAGGCTGTGGGAGCTGAAAAGCTTGTGTTCCTCACAGATATTGAAGGCGTTTACAAGGATATAAATGATAAGTCCTCGTTTATTTCAAGGCTTACCTGTTCTGAGGTTGATGAACTGATTGCAGGCGGCAATATCGGAGGTGGAATGCTTCCAAAGCTCCAAAACTGTACAGACGCAGTAAAAGAAGGCGTACACAGAGTCCATATTCTTGACGGAAGAATTCCTCACTGCCTGTTGCTTGAGTTCTTTACCAACAAGGGTGTTGGAACCATGTTTGTGGCAGATGATGATGAAAAAGAGGAATAAAGCAGGAAAATAGCGTTTATAGAGAGGAAGTAGAAATTTCATGAGCACAATGAAGGAATATATAGACGAGGCTGAAAAAGACCTTTTACATACTTATAACAGATATCAGGTGGTGCTGGATAAGGGAGAGGGAGTTCACCTCTATGACCTTGAAGGAAAAAGCTATCTTGATTTTGTGTCAGGAATCGGAGTATTCGCCCTTGGCTACGGGAATAAGGATTATAATAATGCCTTAAAAAATCAGATTGATAAGGTCATTCATACCTCTAATTATTATTACAATGTACCTGCAATTGAGGCTGCAAGAAAGCTTAAAGAAGTCTCAGGCATGGACCGCGTATTTTTTACAAACAGCGGAGCTGAGGCCGTTGAGGGTGCACTTAAGGCAGCCAGAAAATATGGCTTTTTAAAGGATGGCAGAACTGACCATGAAATAATCGCCATGAATCATTCCTTTCACGGAAGAACCTTTGGAGCTCTTTCAGTGACAGGAAACAGTCACTACAGAGAAGCTTTCGAGCCCATGATTGGTAACATCTGCTTTGCCAACTTTAACGATTTTGAAAGTGTTAAGGCTCAGGTTACAGATAAGACAGTTGCCATTATTATGGAGACTGTTCAGGGAGAGGGCGGAATTTACCCTGCAACAGAGGAATTCCTTAAGAATGTAAGGCAGCTCTGTGATGAAAAGGATATACTTCTCATATTGGATGAAATTCAGTGTGGGATGGGAAGAACAGGATACATGTATGCATGGCAGAAATACGGAGTTAAGCCTGACATTATGACTACTGCCAAGGCTCTTGGATGCGGCGTGCCTGTAGGAGCTTTTCTTATGACTGAAAAGGTGGGGCAGAATTCACTGGTTGCCGGAGATCATGGCACTACCTACGGCGGTAATCCCCTGGCAGGTGCTGCAATCAACAAAGTCCTTGATTTATTCGAGACTAAACATATAATAGATAACGTGAGAGAGGTTTCGGATTATCTGGAGGAGCGCCTTGATGAACTCAAAGAGCGCTATGAATTTATAATAGATCGCCGTGGAAGCGGACTGCTTCAGGGACTTGAGTTTGATCATCCCGTGGCAGACACGATTAATAAAGCATTGGAAAAAGGTCTTATTCTTATCAATGCTGGAACAAATGTAATACGTTTTATCCCTCCGCTCATCATTACAAAGGAAAATGTAGATGAGATGATTAGTATCCTGGAGCCTTGCATTAAATAAGTTATCGGTTGCGAGGTTTATATGAAAATGAGATTCAGGCTGCTGGGAGCAGTTCTTTTGGTAGCGCTGCTTTTGGCAGCTTTATATTATTCTAAATCGGGTGTCAGCCTCCATGAGGAACGCCCTATTTTTGGTTCAAATGATAAAACCACTGTCAGATTGTGGTATACGGATTCAGCAATGACTGACTATCTGACAGGCAGAGTTGTTGAATATAATAAGAAGAGTAAAACCACCAGAGTAGAGTTGGAGCTGGTATCAGGTCTTGAATATCTTGAAGCCATTAACAAGGCGTCTGCTGAGGGTGATAATTTCCCTGATGTTTTTATAATGACACACGACGGCCTTGAAAAGGCTTATCTTGCAGGACTTGCGGGAGAAATCAGAAATCCTGAGATCCTGGATGATAAGGCTCTTGGATTTAGTGATGCTGCCAAAAATGCTGTTACATATAAAGGTAAATACATAGCATATCCTTACTATTTTGAGACCAGTTCTCTTTTATACAACAGGACATATCTTGAGGATGAAGTAAGGGCCAGGGCTCAGGCTGAGATTGATGCAGAAGAGGGCGAAGCTGCACAGGCTGCGGCAGATGCCGGGGAGATTGAAGGCGCAGACATAAACTCAGACGAAGCCGGTGAAGTTGTATATGATGAAGCTGAGGCTGAAGGAGAGACGGCAGCTATTGAGATTAGTCAGGAGCAGCTTGAAGCTAAGGTACAGGAGATGCTTCCCAAAACAATAGAAGATATTTTGCTCTTTGCGGATAACTACAATGCTCCTGATACTGTAGAGTCAGTATTTCAGTGGGATGTAACCGATATCTTCTATAATTATTTCTTTGTTGGGAATTATCTTAATCTTGGCGGCAAGTCAGGAGATGATATCAGTCAGATCGATGTTTATAATGAGAATACCATTAACTGTATGAGCTTTTATCAGCAGCTTAATCAGTTCTTTGCCATTGATGAGAGCGCTGTGAATTATGATAAGGTTCTGCAGGATTTTATAGATGGAAAAACTGTATTCACTGTGGCAACATCTGATGCCGTTGCCAAAATCGAGGCGGCAAAGAGTGAAGGAAAATGCAGCTTTGATTACGGTGTTACAACCATGCCTGCTCTTAACGAAAACTACGGCACAAGAACTATGTCAGTAACCAACTGCCTTGCGGTAAACGGCTATTCGGAGCATCCAGATAAAGCTAACGATTTTGCTGCTTTCCTTTGCAGTGAGAATACTGATACATGTTATACCATGAGTGGGAAACTCATAGCACATGAGGGAGTACCATACAATAACGATTCTCTTGATTCATTTTTAAGTGTTTATGGCAATTCTGTACCGATGCCAAAACTCATGGCTACAAGTAATTTCTGGGTTAAGCTTGAAATTGCTTTTGCAGATATCTGGGACGGGGCAAATGTTAACGATACTTTAAAGACTTTGTCCGAAAATGTTAAGCTTCAGATTAATGGCTCAGAGGTCGAAGAAGAGAGACTTCCCGATGCTACGGTTGTTATAACTGAAGGGCAGGAAGAATAAAAATTCACAAAAGATTTATCTGATTGGCTGTCTTTTTTGTAATTGTTACGAAAATGTTACAGCCATCTTGCTTTAAGAATTTATTTCCGTTATTATGAAGATGGACTTAATAAAGTTCATGCGTGGTGGGGCCTCCATTTTTATCCTGGAGGAGACATGCATAAAAATATTACAAAATGCTTTATATTTATACTTTTGACCTGTAGTTTATTTACATCCGGTTGCAGTAAGAAAAATTCGGGTATGATCATTTATGAACCTGATGGTCCGATTACTGAGGACAGCGCGGATGAGAGCTTACAGGGGACTTTTTCTGAAGATAGCAGCTCTGCAAAGAGCAGTGAAGCATTATCTGATACTACGGAAAAGGAGCATACTTCCCAATCTGAAAATAGCGATAGTATAGCAGATGAACAGGCTGCGCAGATAGTTATTCCAAGTACCGTTATGGTGCACGTCTGCGGGGCTGTTTTGTGCGAGGGAGTCTATGAGCTTCCTACAGGCAGCAGAGTGGTGGATGCCATAAAAGCGGCAGGAGGTTTTTCAGAGGATGCTGACAGCGACTTCATAAATCAGGCACTTGTGCTTGAGGATGGAATCAAGATTAAGGTTCCTACTACTGAGGAGAGCGCTTCCATAGCTGAAACGGATGGAAGTCAAAAGAGAGCAGATATTGGCGAACAGGTCGGAATTATCGGAGCACCATCTGATAGTTCTTCTGCATCGGAAAAGGACGAAGGGAAAGTAAATATAAATTCAGCAACAGAGGATGAGCTTTGCAGTATTCCCGGAATAGGGCCCAGCAGAGCAAAAAGCATTATTGCTTACAGAGAAGAAAACGGTAGATTTGGAACTATCGAAGATATCAAAAAAGTGACCGGTATCAAAGATAAGTTCTTTTCAAAAATAAAAGATCACATAACAGTTTGATTAGTTGAATGGAGTAGAAGAGATGGCAAAAAGGGTATTAGTTGTTGATGACGAGAAGACAATTGTAAAAGGAATCCGTTACAGTCTTGAACAGGACGGAATGAAGGTTGACAGTGCTTTTGATGGCGAAGAGGCATTGCAGTTTGCTCACGATAATACCTATGACATAATTCTACTTGATGTTATGCTTCCTAAAATGGACGGATTTGAGGTTTGCCAGCAGATAAGAGAGTTTTCCAATGTGCCGATAGTAATGCTCACTGCCAAGGGTGATGATATGGATAAGATCCTTGGGCTTGAATATGGCGCTGATGATTATATCACAAAGCCTTTCAATATTCTTGAGGTGAAGGCCAGAATCAAGGCTATCATGAGAAGAACCAATAAACCCGAGGTACAGGAGAAGGTACTGAACTTTGGTGATCTTATGATAAACGAGGAGTACAGAAGAGTATACGTCGGCGAGAGAGAGATCAACTTAACAAGCAGAGAGTTTGATGTTCTTGAGTTTCTGGTATCGACTCCCGGTAAGGTTTATAACAGGAGTGAGCTGCTTCTTGCAATCTGGGGAGATGATTTCCCGGGCGATGAGAGAACAGTTGATGTACATGTCAGACGACTCAGAGAAAAGCTTGAGAATAATCCCAGTGAACCTCGTTATGTGAGGACAAAGTGGGGCTCAGGCTATTACTTTCAGGCTTAATTAGGGAGCTCTTATGATTTACAATCCTTTTAAAAGTCTTAGATTCAGGATATTTTTGATTGTTTTTCTCACGGGGCTGGTTTCATGCCTCGTGATTCATTATGCGATTCTTGAAAGCTACGAAGACCGTGCTGTTAATGTCAGAGAGACGGAAGTTTCTACACAGCTCATGATTCTGGCTAATCATTTGATCAATTACAACTATTTTTCTGATACAACTTCAGATGTAATAAATGCTGAGCTGGATCTTCTTGCCAATCTGTATGATGGACGAGTTATGGTTATAGACAGTAATCTTACTATTCGCAAGGATACCTATGGTATAAGCGAGGGTAAGACCATAATTTCCGAAGAAGTGGTTAAGTGTCTGAAAAGCGGAACCAGTGGATCTTCAACGGTATACGACAGGAATAACCATTACATCGAAATGACAGCACCTATCACTGAGACGCTGACCTATGAAAGCGGCGACAGGGCTGCAGAGACTGCCACAGAGGATGTGGTCAGAGGAGTGCTTCTGATCAGTGTTTCTTCTGAGTACATTTCAACGACTATGGATATTCTCACAAGAAGAGCTGTAACTATAGAGGTTATTGCAATTCTGCTGATTCTGGTGATGGCGTGGTATATGTCAGGGAGACTCCTTAAGCCCTTTGACAGGATTTCTACGGCTATTAATGATGTAAGAGCAGGCTTTACAAATGAACCTATTCCGGCATCGGATTACTATGAAACCGAGCATATCATACAGGCATTCAATCAGCTTCTTGTTAAGATGAATGCTCTTGATACATCAAGACAGGAATTCGTTTCAAACGTATCACATGAACTTAAGACACCAATCACATCAATGAAGGTACTTGCTGATTCACTTATCATGCAGGAGGATGTCCCTAATGAAGTCTACAGGGATTTCATGGAGGATATAGCAGCAGAAGTGGACAGAGAGAATAAGATAATCAACGATCTGTTGGAACTTGTAAGGATGGACAAAAAGGCTACTCCTCTTAATATCACATCGGTAGATGTGGTGCAGATGATGGAGGTCATTCTTAAGAGAATGAAGCCGATAGCAAGGAAGCATAACATAGAACTTACACTTGAAACAACAAGAGAGATTACTGCTGAGATCGACGAGATAAAGCTTTCACTGGCACTTATGAATCTTGTCGAGAATGCAGTTAAGTACAATAAGGATGATGGCTTTGTCAAGGTTAAGCTGGATGCTGATCATCAATATTTTACCTGTGAGATCAGTGATTCCGGAATCGGAATTCCGGAGGACAGTCTCGATAGGATTTATGAGAGATTTTACCGTGTAGATAAGTCAAGATCCAGAGAGATTGGCGGAACAGGACTTGGTCTTGCCATAACTCACAATGCTATTTTGATGCACAGAGGAACGATAGAGGTTAAGAGTGAGGAAAATGTGGGAACTACATTTACTGTGCGTATTCCTCTTATATACATGCAGTCTTTGGAACAACAAAAAATATGAATATGACAATTAAAAAAATATCAAATTTAATAATGTGTTTTTTGCTTGTGTTTGGATGCATGTCAGGATGTGGTAATGAGGATGTCTCCGATGGGAAAAACAATGTCAAGGTTTACTACCTGAATTCTGATGAGACAGGGATTATTTTTCAGGAGTACGTTGTGGCGGCAGACATGAATGATACCGAGAAGGTCATAGATGAGCTGCTTACACAGATGAAGACCATGCCTGAAAAGCTCGAATATGAAGCGCCTATTTACGGACCTGTTAATCTGTTATCCTATTCATTGCGCAATGATATCCTTACGCTGGATTTTGCCAATACTTATACCACAACCAAGAAGACTACTGAGATTCTTGACAGGGCAGCGATGGTAAGAACCCTGACTCAGATTCCGGGAGTGGAATATGTGACTTTTACTGTGGAAGGAGCTCCACTCCTTGACGGGAACGGCAATATGATCGGCAACATGGCTGCAGATAATTTTGTATATAATGCGGGCAACGAGATCAATGCGTATGAAAAGGCTGAGCTTGTGCTGTATTTTGCTACCGAAGATGGACAGGAGCTTGTTCCTGTTTACAGAACTGTTGTATACAACAGTAATATTCTGATGCAGCGACTTGTTATTGAGCAGGTTATAAGCGGCCCTAATACAGACCTTGCCTATCCTACCATAAATCCTCAGACAAAAATCAACTCCGTATCAGTAAGAGACGGAGTGTGCTATGTGGATTTTGATTCAGTTGTGAATATCAGGACAAATGACATGGATCCCAAGATTGCACTTTACTCTCTTGTTAATACTATCTGTGAAACTGCGGATGTTAACAAGGTGCAGATTTCAATAAACGGTTCTTCCGATGTTAATTTTATGGAAAAGATATCACTCGGAACCGTGTTTGAGAGAAATCTCGATATTGTAAGGCAGTAACAGGTTAAGGACTCTGCTTAGACAAGTTCCACCGGGCTTGTGATGAACCTTACAAAGTGATCTGTACGAATCCGGTAATGAATGGAAATACTATAATGAAGCGACCACTATGTGCTATTGGGGGATTATTAGCTGTGGTTGTCTTTTTCCTCGTTCAGATTTTGCCAACGGGGGAATCTAATTTACCTGCTGATCGGCAGGTGATCACCATAATTGGAGAGATTAGTGGAAAAGAGAATAGAATAAACTCCTTTTCAGGAGAAAAGCAGCTTGTTGTTTACTTGAAAAAAGATAATGGAAAAAAGGTTATGCTCTACATTGATGATGCAGAGTATAATCTTCCTTTTGGCTGTTTTGTTAAGGCCAAAGGGAAGGTAAAGCTCTTTTCCGAAGACAGAAATCCCGGGGAATTTGACAGCCGTAATTATTATAGAATTTTAAAAATTGAATATTGTCTCACCGATGTTCAGATACTCGGAATAGGAGGAGAGAAGGATGGCTTTTCTGAAGGAATTTATAATGTGAGACTGTATCTTGAACAAGTCCTTGATAATGTGTTAAGACCTAAGGATGCCGGAGTTATGAAGGCAGTTCTTCTTGGCAATAAAAACGGACTTGATGAAGATGTAAAAGAAGCCTTTACAAGGAACGGAATTATTCATATAATGGCAGTTTCGGGGCTACATATATCAATAATAGGCATGACGCTGTACAAGCTTATCAGAAGGACAGGAGCCGGCATTGTTATTAGTGCCTTGTCCGCAATATCTGTTATGTACATGTATGGAGTTATGTGCGGAATGAGCACATCTGCGTTCAGGGCAATAATCATGTTTATGGTAAGGTTATTCGCTGATGTCATTGGGAGAACGTACGATATGCTATCAGCACTTTCGCTGGCAGGAATCATGTTGTTGTGCGCTCAGCCTTTGTACATAAAGCACAGCGGCTTTTTAATGTCCTTTGGTGCGGTACTGGCTATAGGATATGTTCTGCCTGCATTACCTGAAGTTATCAGAAAAGGAAAATTGAAAATATTTTCTGCAAGCCTTTCTATTATGCTGGTTACATTGCCGGTGTATATGAGTTTTTATTATACCTACCCAGTTTACTCAATTTTTCTGAACGTTCTGATACTTCCGCTTATGTCATTGCTTATGCTCTTTGGAATACTTTGCATCATTTTAGGGACTGTGTTTTTACCAAGTGGTGTCATGGCAGGTACTGCCTGTCATTTGATAATCAGATGGTTCATCTTTTGCTGTGATGTTGGCAGTTCTATACCTGGAAGTACATGGTATGCAGGACATGCTGGGATTCTGCAGGTGGTGCTTTATCTTATGGCTCTGGGAATGTTTGTGATATTAAAATCCGGGGTAATGGAAGAGTATATAAATCCTGATCTTGAAGATAAGAGAAAAAGAAGATTCCGGTTTTTCTTCGAAGGAATACGATATTTCATACTCTTTGCCGGGATCATGGTCCTTTGTATCAGGATAAGGCCTGAACTTAGAATAACTGCTCTTGATGTGGGGCAGGGGGATGGAATTGTTATCGAAACAAAAACCGCCAATTATCTTATTGATGGAGGAAGCACATCAAAAAAGAATATTGCAAAGTACCAGCTGATACCCTTTTTATCATACAGTGGGATTTCAAAGCTCGACGCTGTGATAATGACCCATGAGGATGAGGATCATATAAGTGGAATCCTTGAGCTTATGGATGAAATGGAAAAAAGCAGAGGAAGCATAAGAATTGAGAATCTGATACTGCCTAAAGTTGATGAAGCTTCAAAGGAAAATAATTATCTTGAAATCGAAAGAAAGGCTAAAGAATGTGGAATACCTGTAATGTATATAGGAAGAGGTGACAGGATTAATGACAGTGATATGGAGGTGTGTTGCATTGGACCTCAAAAGAATATGATCACAGATGAACCAAACGCATATTCAACCGTATTGTACTTAAGGAAGGGCGAATTCAGCGGACTTTTTACCGGTGATGTAGACGGACAGGGACAGGAAAATTTAAGGGAGTATATCCGTGAAAACAGGGAGAAATTCAACAATCTGACGCTTCTAAAGGTTGCGCATCATGGGAGCAGATATACTACCGATGAGGAATTCCTTGATCTGATCATGCCCAGGATAGCCATTATCAGCTGCGGCATAAAAAACAGATACCATCATCCTCATAAGGAAGTGATAGACAGACTTGAGAAAATAGGCACCAGAACGTATATAACTGCAGAAAGCGGTGCAATTATTACTTCTTTGGATGATAATCGGTTAAAAATTAATACTTACATAAATTAATGCCTTGAAGAATTGTGAGTAAAGATAACTCATTAATGGTAAAAATTGTCAAGTACGAGTTTTGAATGATGCGGTGCATCTTTTGTAAACACAAGGTAAAATTAGTCATTTATAATAACCATGTAGTTAAGGTATAGAACAGAGGTGAGGGATGAGAAAAATAATCGCAGGCGCGATGCTTATAATCGCGATTCTGCTGGGGGCTGGCAGCTCCACCGTGACAGTACATGCTGCGGCTACTGAGAAGCAATCTGTTTTGACCAGTTATAGTGAAGATTCTGCCAATGCAGATGAGGAAACTGATGAAGAGACAGATACGGACGATAGTGATGAAGATGCTGAAGTACTAGGGGAGAATAGAGAGCAGGCAGATAAATTTATTCTTTTTATAGAAATAGCGATTTCGTTGACATTTGCAGTTGGTCTTTGCTGCAAGCCATGGGCAGAGGTTAAGTAGGTAGGTATGAAATTTTATATATAATTTTAAGAACGCGGACTGGGGAGTCCGCGTTCTTGCTTTAATTCAATATAAAACTCAGTTGAATTTCTGGATACTTTTCATAAGTGCACATTCTATTCATTAGATGGATTTATAACCTTTATTAACAAGAATATTCTCTACCGCATAAATGTCATCTGTGTGCATTACCATTATGGGCAGACCAGATTCGCGGTTGAAAGATAAATAGATATAATTGACATTGATATTACTTTCATATAAAGACTTGAGGATATTATCAAGTGCACCTACTGCGTCAGGACACTCTATGCCAAGTACGTGAGTAGTTTTGCAAATATATCCTTCAGATCTTAAGACTTCAATACACTTCTCGGGATCGGAAACAACCATTCTTATTATACCGTATTCAGCAGAATCATTGGTTACGGAACCGAGTATATTGATATCATTTGTCCTGAGAATTCCGGTGATATTCTGAAAACATCCCTTTTTGTTTTCAGCGTAAATAGATACCTGTTTTAACATTCTGACTCCTTCCATAAAAAGACTTTAGCCTGATTCAAAAAGCAATTTCTATAGGCCTATTTATGATATAATACAACATATTGTGATTACGGAGCAAGGGGAGAATATGGCTGCGAAGAAAACTACGGATTACCCGGTTAAGCAAAAACAAATAAATGAGGACATACAGACCGGTAATTTCAGACCCTGTTATCTGATATACGGTGATGAAGTATACTTAAGGAAACAGAACAGGGATAAGCTTAAGAAAGCACTGCTTGGAAGCGGTGATGCCATGAATCTGCAAAGTTATGAAGGAAATAATCTTAATCCCGGTGAGATAATAGACATGGCAGAGACACTTCCTTTTTTTGCGGAGAGACGAGTTATCGTAATAGAGGATAGCGGCTTTTTTAAAAACGGATGTCCCGAGCTTGCAGAGTACCTGAAGAATCCTGCGGAAACAACGGCATTTCTGTTTGTGGAATCCGAAGTCGACAGACGAAAGGATATGTATAAAGCCGTAAGTAAGATAGGACTTGATATTAACTGTGAAACTCCTGATGAGCAGATGCTGTATAAATGGATTACAGGCAAGTTTAAGAGTGAAAATATGGTTATCTCAACCAGGACTATCGCATATTTTATAAACAGAGTCGGAACAGATATGTCCAACATGATCCATGAGATGGACAAGCTCGTAAGCTATTGCCTTGGCAGGAACGAAGTCACCGAGAAGGACATAGACGCTGTATGTGCAAACTGGCTGACCAGCAGGATATTTGAAATGACAGATGCTATAGTCATGAAAAATCAGGCGAAGGCCATGGAAATATATTATGAACTTCTGGCACTTAAGACTGCACCTGAACAGATACTGGCTCTTGTACTCAGGCAGTTTAATCAGCTTCTGCAGACTAAGGAAATGGCGGAGCTTGGAATGAACAAGAAGGATGTGGCGTCCAAAATCAGTGTGCACCCCTTTGTGGCTGAGAAGCTTTTGGGCTGGGCGAGAAGTTATTCAATGAAAGATTTGAAAGAAGCAATAGATATGTGCCTTTCAAGTGATGAAGCGGTAAAAACCGGAAGGCTGGATAGATTTATAAGTATTGAAATGATCATAGTTAAATCCACATCGAGATAATTTACCTATAAGATGTTTTTTATGATAAAATCTTAAGGGAGTCGAAATTGGATTTCTCTGCCCATAATTAGCGTAATCATATAAGAAAAATATGTGTAATTACGCTAAAGATGAGTATCTTGCAAATTTTGTTTTAGGAGGCATTTGTTTTGCTAAGACCAAAACCACAGGAATTATACAGACATTTTAAAGGCGGTAAATATCAGGTTATAACAATCGCCAGAGATGCAGACACAGGAGAGGAACAGGTGGTATATCAGGCACTGTACGGTGATTTTACGGTATATTGCAGACCTTTAAAGGAATTTGTATCTGAAGTAGATAAAGAAAAATATCCCAATGCTGATCAGAGGATGAGATTTGAACTTTTTACTCCTGATGAAAAGAAGGCAGCTGATGAGTCAAAGCGCCATTTTGAGATTCCGGAGGGGCTTGGCATTGGAGAAAAGAAGGAAGAGACTAAGCCAAATTCCGATTATATGAATCGCACTATTGAGGAGGAGGCTGAGGATTTTGGCATGAATCCACTGGTAGTCAGATTCCTTGATGCGGGCAGCTCAACTGAGAGACTTGAAGTTCTTAATCTCATAAGACCGGTTGTCACAAATGATATGATTGATATAATGGCTATGGCAATAGATACGGAGATCCCCGGGGATGATCCGGACGTTCGTTGCGGAGAACTCAGGGAGTGTCTTTTAACCAAGCAGAGATTCGAAGTTACCAGACTGCGTAGCTGATGAATGGGACGGACTTGTAAGCAGACAGGTAAGATAAAAAGATTTGTTTATAGATGAGGAGATATGAAGGTAATATGAAGTTATTAAGTATAACAGTTCCCTGCTATAATTCGCAGGATTACATGAGAAAATGTATTGATTCACTTCTTGTTGGTGGTGAAGATGTTGAGATTCTCATAGTTGATGATGGCTCAAAGGATAACACAGCTGCCATAGCAGATGAATATGAGCAGAAGTATCCTACCATATGTAAAGCAATCCATAAGAAGAATGGCGGTCATGGTTCAGCAGTTAATGCAGGTCTTGAGAATGCAACCGGACTTTACTTTAAAGTTGTAGACAGTGATGACTGGGTAAAGGAGATTGCATACAGAAAGATACTGACAACTCTTGAAGAATTTGTTGGCGGGAGCGAGAGACTTGATCTTCTTATCAGCAACTTTGTTTACAACAAAGAGGGTGAGCATAGACACAAGGTTATGCGTTATAACAGAATGTTCCCTATCGAGGAGATGTTTACCTGGGATGACGTTAAGAAGATAAGCATAGGCCATTACCTGCTTATGCACTCAGTTATTTTCAGAACCAAGCTTTTGCGTGACTGTGGATTGAAACTGCCGGAGCACACCTTCTATGTGGATAATATTTATGTATTTAATCCGCTGCCGTTTGTTAAGACCATGTATTACCTGGATGTCAATTTTTACTACTACTATATTGGCAGATCAGATCAGTCAGTAAACCAGAATATCATGATTTCAAGACTGGATCAGCAGGTTCGTGTGAACAAGCTGATGGTTGACTATTATGTTGAAAACATCGGAATGATCAGATCAAACAAGAAGCGTTATCATTACATGTTTAATTATCTTGAGATCATTACAGCTATCTCTACAATTCTGATGATTGCATCAGGAACAAAGGAGAATCTTGAGAGAAGAAAAGAACTCATGAGATATATCAAGAACAGAAGCCTTCTTCTCTATTGCAAGCTTCGATATCGCATTGAGGGTGTATTTGTTTATCTCCCGGGAAAGGGCGGAAGAAAGATTACGCTTACCGGATATAAGATTGCACAGAAGCTCTACAATTTCAATTAAGCTTAGTATTTTGAGACGTAAAAAAACCATGGACCTGCAAATGCATCAGTCCATGGTTAATTTTTTTAATAATTATTGAATAACTCTCTTGGCTTTAATTCTTTCATTATGGCGATGATAAGCATTTACCACCAGCTCACTCTTGTAGACCACAAGGTTAGTAGCTACTGCAAATATGATTCCGCCAAGTACATCTATTACAGAATGCTGTTTGATGAACATGGTTGAAAGAATAACCAGTATACAGAAGATCAGTGAACCGGATTTAAGTCCCTTGCTGAAACGCTTTGAATTAGATACAGCAAGGTGTGTGCCGATTGCATTGTATACATGGATGCTCGGCCAGAGATTAGTAGGTGTATCAGTCCGGTAGAGGTTAGCAATCAGATGAGTAAAAATATTATCTCTGGGCATCACAGCAGGTCTCATATACTGAATATTGGGCCAGATTGATGATATTATCAAAAACAGCGTCATACCTGTGAAGAAAAATGCTGCATTCTTGAAAAAGTCTTCCATGTCATACATGAGAAGGAATAGGAAGAAGAAGAATGAACAATATGCAAACCAACCAAGGTATGGGATGATAAACACTTCGATAAAAGGAATCTTATCATCTAAAGCTGCATGAATCTCTGTATAATGCAATTCTTTTGTGCCTTCCAGGTGGAAAAACCATGTAAGGTAGATGAAACCGTAAATGATAACCGGTATCAGGCATCTGATGGTATCCTCAAGTCGTTCCCTGGTCCAAGGCTTGTCAAACCATTTTGATGTTCTTTTTTTCATAAAAAAAATCACCTTATATTGATAAAAAGCTAATTAGTATTACGTTTTCTACTATATCTCAGCACAAAATAATTATCAAACTAAAAACTGTACAAAAATCATAAAAGTTTTATAAAATCCTAGTTATTTTGACCAAATTTAAGAGAGCAAATTAAGCTTTTTATGATGGCAGGTAAGTGTTATTGAATCGGACTTTAATAATACTTCACCATCTGTGTGCACCCATAAGGGAATGGCTGTTGTGATTTTGATTTCTTTGGCGCGGACATGGTGAATGCCATGCTGACCATAATGCTTGCCAAAATATGCCAGTGGCAAAGCCTTGAATATCTGTCTTATGCTCATGTCGCCGCCTGCGATCAGGTCAAAATAACCATCCTGTGGATCTGCATCCGGTGCAAATTTAAATCCGCCACCCTCATAAGCGTGAAGCATTGCCGCTGCAAAAATGAGATGGTCTATATGTATATGTGTGCCATCGTCGGTCTCAATATCGCATGAGGGCTGATCTGCATGAAGAATCTGTCTGATTGCGATAATACCGTAAGTCAGTTTTCCAAGTCCGAACTTATTGAGCTTGTTTTTGGTACTTGAAGAGAGCGCTTCTTCGCAGACCGCAGCATCAAAGCCTATACCTGCACTTACATCAAAGCGTCTTTCCTCTGAGATTCGCTCATCATGAAGTCTTGAAAGTGTCTTGGTCATGTGATCGTAATGTACATTACCGATATCGAGCTTTCTGACAACCTCGCCCTTTAATATCTGATTTATCAAAACCGCTGGATCTTTGGGAAAATTAAGATCCCGTACAAAATCATTGCCTGAACCAAGGGGGACAACCCCGAGCCTTACATTATCAAAATCCTGAATTCCTGAAATGACTTCGTTGATGGTTCCGTCTCCGCCCATAACAACGATGTTTACAGGCTCATTATCCGCAGAAGCAAAAGCTTTATTTTCATTATTTTTTACAGAGATATTATCTGTTATCCTTTTTACAACGCTAAGGGCATGTCCCGGTCCCTTCGTAAAGAAAATCTTGTAGGGCTTTCCCAGTGCTTTGCACTTTTCCTCAAAAAGATTATAAATATTTTTCCCGTGCCCGGATCTGGCAGAGGGATTAACAATACAATAGAACATACAACTGCTCCCCAAATAGTTAATTATAGAGTTTATCCGGATATTGAAGGGGATAAACTCTATCTAATATAGAATAACGCTAAAATTGAATTTAATAAATAATTACGGTAAATAAAAACTTATACATTAAGCTATCTTTGCTTTTGACACCTATATTATTATATGCTATGATACAACACAAAATTGCTTTACCACATTAAAACGTCAAATTATCGAAGCGGAGGATATGCAGGTATGTACTCATTGGACGAAGTTAAAAATGTTGATCCGGAAATCGCGTCACTTATTGTAGAGGAGATGGAGCGTCAGAACGATCATATTGAGCTCATCGCATCTGAAAACTGGACCAGTAAGGCTGTTATGGCAGCTATGGGAAGCCCTCTTACCAACAAATATGCTGAAGGATTACCGGGGAAACGCTACTACGGCGGCTGTCAAGTCGTAGATAAGGTTGAAAATATCGCAAGAGACAGAGCAAAGGAGCTTTTCCATTGCGATTATGCAAATGTGCAGCCTCACTCAGGAGCACAGGCTAACCTTGCTGTTCAGTTTGCACTTTTACAGCCCGGTGACACAATTCTTGGAATGAATCTCAGTCAGGGCGGACATCTTTCACACGGAAGTCCGGCAAACATTTCCGGAACATATTTTAATGTTGTTGCTTATGGTGTGGATGATAACGGCTTCATTGATTATGATGAAGTGAAGAGACTTGCCAAGGAGCATCAGCCAAAACTTATAATTGCAGGTGCATCTGCTTATTGCAGAACCATCGATTTTAAGAAGTTCCGTGAAGCTGCTGATCTGTGCGGCGCTGTACTTATGGTAGATATAGCACATATCGCAGGACTGGTTGCAGCAGGCGTACATCCCAGCCCGTTCCCGTATGCAGATGTTGTAACTACAACTACACACAAGACTCTTCGCGGACCCAGAGGCGGACTTATCTTATGGAATCAGGAAGCCCAGGATAAATACAAATTCAACAAGGCTGTATTCCCCGGAATTCAGGGCGGCCCTCTTGAGCATGTTGTTGCAGCCAAGGCTGTATGCTTTAAGGAAGCTCTTTCTCCTGAATTTAAGACCTATGCTGAGCAGATCGTTAAGAATGCAAAGGCACTAAGTGAAGGTCTTATGAGCAGAGGAATTCAGATAGTATCCGGTGGCACAGACAACCATCTTATGCTCATAGATCTTACAAACTATGATCTTACAGGTAAGGAAGTTGAAGCATGGCTGGATGATGCGCACATCACTGCTAATAAGAATACAATTCCAAACGAAAAGCAGTCACCGTTTGTAACAAGTGGTATCAGACTTGGAACACCTGCTGTTACAACACGAGGAATGAACGAAGAGGACATGGATAAAATTGCCGAAGCAATTTCTATAGTCATCAAGAGCAAGGGTGAGAAAAACGATGAAGCCAGAGCTATCATCAAAGAATTAACTGCAAAATATCCGCTAATTTAAACAATATATTGTATATCAGAGCTGTCCTGACTCTATGTATAGAGAGGGGCAGCTTTTTTTCTGTTTTACGTTCAGAATTTCGAGCAAGAAAAACGGTATTTTGAATTGTGTATATAATATACTGATTTAAAACAATTTATCAGATAATCAATATTAATAAACGAAATAATCTAAATATGAAAATAAAATATAAAAAGTGTATTGACAATTGCTTAAAACATGTGTATACTACGTTTAAAGATAAGAGAAAGAGAAAACTTCTTTCAATAATTCAGCAGAACAGGCTGAAAGAAATGGAGGTACGGTCCAAAGGGAACTTAAGTTTTTACTCTAAATCTTAGTTTTAAAATTTTCGGAAAGGAAGGTATAGTCCGCCGAACTACTTAAGTAACATCTAAACAATAGTGAATATCCAACACAACGAGCTTAAGTACATGACATAGTGGCGAGAGCTTAGTCGTCGAACTAGCCGTCACAGCATACGAGTGCAAAGGTTAATGGAAATAGCAGAGTTGAGAACTTGGAGGTAAGTCCATTGGACAGTGAATCACAATTTGATTATGCGTAAGGGCGAATGTATAGAAACAGATGCATTCGCCCTTATGCTTTTTGTGCGGTAGAGCCTTTTTATGTTTGCTTTATAGTCCTGTGAGTGATTGCCCGGGAAAAATGTGGAACCCCTGATCACAGGCGGATAAGCACTAAGTTTTGATTTTTAGTTTCATAATATACAATATTTTGTGGTAAATATTTTCCATATCAGTAGAACTTGTAATATTCATATGCTATACTTTGAATATAAAGTTTTAGGGGATTTTCCATGGGGAGGGAATATGGAAGATAAAATGAATAATAACGGCGGTTCTGAGAGAGATGTTCGCAGAGAGCTTAGAAGGCAGCGCAGGATTAGAGCACAGATAACGGCATATGCTATAACAGGTGTATTAGGCGTTTCAGTAATATCCGGCGCTTTTTTTACGCTGGATAAGGTTATAGGCGCTGTAAAAGCATATAATGAGCAGGTTGAGGAGACTGTAGCAGAGGCTAAGGAGGTTAATGTACAGCCGGCTGCTGTTGAATCACCTGATGAAGCAGTGACGGATGCTGAGGTTATGAGTGGAGAGGATATGCTTGATCATGTGGTTGATACATGCATTTCCGAGATGCCTTTAGAGGATAGGGTGGCAGGACTTTTTATGGTCTCACCGGAGCAGCTCACCAACTCAGATGCTGTCATTAAGGCTGGCACTGCTACCCAGGATGCACTTAATTCCTATGCAGTGGGAGGTCTTGTATATCTTTCAAAAAATATCAAGGATGGTGCTCAGATAAAAGAAATGCTTAGTTCTACATCAGCAATGAGTAAATATCCTTTGTTTTTATCTACAGTTGAGGTTGGCGGTGAGAAAAGTGTAGTGGCAAATGCTTTGGGACTTGATCCTGTTGCATCACCGGCAGAGCTTGGAAGTAATGGTAATGCTGACGAAGCTTACAATACTGCATCAAGAGTTGCAGATTATTTAAACGGTTATGGATTCAATTTGAATCTTGGTGTTAATGCCAATTTGTCAGCTGAAGGGAATTCTTTTGGTGCTGATTCAAAGACTGTATCTGCAATGGTTGCCAAGACTGTTGAGGGATTACAGTCATTTGGAGTTTCAGCCTGCCTTCAGTATTTTCCTGAGACAATAAACAGTGGTAATAATGTAGACGGACTTGCAGAAGTTCTTGAACCATTCAGAGCAGGAATTGATTCCGGAGCAAGCATGATAATGGTTTGCAGCGCACCTTCCACCGGAATCACAGGTGATGATACACCTTCATGCCTGAGTCAGACAGTTATGCAGGAGGTTCTTAGAGGACAGCTCGGATATAACGGAATCATAATTACTGATTCTTTATCAGATATTTCTGACAGGTATTCTTCTGCAGATGCAGCCGTTGCAGCGCTGCAGGCAGGTGCAGACATGATTTTCCTGCCGGAGAATTTTGGAGAGGCATATCAGGGAGTGCTGGCTGCAGTTCAGAATGGCACGATCTCAGAGGATAGAATAAACGAATCACTTAGAAGGGTTTACAGAGTGAAGTATGCCAATAGAGTAGAGGAGATAACTGCTCAGTAATAATAAGCTAATAAAATTAAAGTGCCGCCGAATCAGTAAAAATACTGGTCCGGCGGCTATTTTAAAGTGCGCCATTCGGCGTACGATGGCTCTTTCTTAGATGAAAGAGTCCATAATCGATGAAAAATCAGAGTTCATAAATCCAGATTTCGAATATGTTGACGAATTGGATGCTGCTCTGGAAGCTGCGGTCTCAAGGCTTGTTGCAGCCTGAGATATTTTATATCCATATCCGGCCTTTTGGGTGAAGACATTCTCTACTGCTTCAGCTCCGGCGGCGTTTAACTTTTCCTTATCAAGTGAGAGCTTACCATTATTCTTAACTGAAATTCCAATAGACGAAAGCTCGCTCTTGTAGGAGTTGGTCAATTTGGACAGGTAATCAGCTCTTGTGGAAGTAGTAACATCTGATACATCAGAGGATGAATCCATAAGGCTGTTATAACTTTTTACAAAATTTGATACGGCGTTTGAAACCTTTGACGAGTTGTAATCAAATACTTTATTTTCATTACCATCTTCATCAGTTACATTATGCCAGGATTTGCTGTAAACAGAGCTGTCAGCTTTTGCAAGCTTTTCGATATCAGAAGCTACGCTCTTTGCATCAGAAGAAATTGCAGAATACTGTTTCTTTTCTGCAGCATTGGATTTTGGAGTTTCGGTCTTTGGCCATCCTGTATCCTTTGAACTGCGTTCTGACTTTTCGGTTGAATCTGAATCTTCGCTTTCAATTTTTTTATAATATGCTGAAACCAGCTTGCCATAGCTTCCATTTCTGATAGAGGAGTAATCGGATAGCATATTGGAAAGCCCTGACATCAGATTGTTTGAAGAACCACCTCCCGGTAAACTTCCAAATAAGGTGGAATAATCCATATTGATGTTAATTCCCATAGAAATCACTCCTTTGATCTTCGGGAAAATATCCCGGAAACGACAGCATCCTTGCTGTGTATAGTACCTCTAATTTATTTTTACACCGGCAAATGCAATCTTTCAAATGAAAAGATGATTAACAATATGAAGAATGTGTAAAAATGCTCGGTTTTACGAATCGGGATAAAAACCGGAATAAGACAGGGTGACTTGTAATAGTTAATTCCACTTTGTAAGAGTAAATTCCACCTTGTAGGAGTAAATTCCACGTGGTGGAGTTTTCTTTTTACAAAAATGATGGATTTTATCCACATTTACGGCTATAATAGCACAAAAGTCGGAAAAATGCGTATGACAATCAGAAGTCGAGTTCACGTTGTCCGGTTAAGAGTTAGTGAATTCCACCCCTAAGAGAAGTAGGTATGAAAGTCATCCAACCACGCAGAACTCCGGCTTTTTTATTATGAAATGGAAGTTTCTGCTCCGCAGAAACCTCGGAATTTAATAGTTAATGGTCAAAATACAGGCTGAGACATGATTAACGTCCTCCGGAGGCTCAGGGCTCCGCCCTAAGAACCTGCAAGGGACTAGTCCCTTGACCCTTTAACTGGGCTCTGCCCAGACCCGTCCTCGCCGGAAGCAGGACAGCAAGCATGCTTGCTGTCTGTTAGTTCAGGATAATCCGTGTCACTGCGTCAAGGGCTGCCCGGGCGCACGCGCCCAGCGTACTGTCCCTTGACTCC
>NZ_JNKH01000024.1:0-48923 GCF_000701985.1 Butyrivibrio sp. WCE2006
AAAGTATTATCTGTGTGAAGCAGCATTATCTCTTGTAAGATGCGACAAAGAATACAGCGACTTCTATCACCTCAAGTACAAAGAGGTGAACAGATACCAACACAAACGTGCACTCGCATTAACTGCTCGTAAACTTGTGCGATTAGTCTTTCGACTGCTGAAAGACAATCGTCTATATCGTCCAGCATAGTAGTATCACCTACTTGCTGATGAGTACGCCCTGCTCATTTAAAAATATGGTCGACAGGGCTTAGGTGGTCGTTTTTTCTTTTCGTGAAAAATGTCAAAAAATAAAAGATTTTTTATTTTTCTTTACTTGACATCACACCGCTGGACTTACTCCATATATCAGAAGCGGCAGGCATATCATAGGCTGTACAAACTGCGGATTCCACATTCCTATGAACAAAACTATTCCGCAAAAGGAGTATGACAAAGCTCCGCTAAGACGTGAGCTGAGTGAAAATTTCCTGCTTTCAGATGCCAGAAGAAGGAATGATAGTCCTGCAAGATATGGTCTAAGCACGATAAGGAACTGAAAATAGTAATAGATATATTTTGAAGGTAAAAATGCTGCAGGAAGATTAAGCGGATCTCCTACCGCATAGTACTGCATGGATGTAAGAAAATCGGCACCATAACCTATTCCCAGATCATAATTCTGTATGGAAAGCTTATGCTCCACAAAAATCCTGTACAGCACTCCTCTTAAGTATCTTCCGTACTTTGCCAGAGCATTAATATGCTGCTCAAATGCATCAGAACTGTTAATAAGTGACTTTCCACTCTTTACAAACCATCCCCATACAAGGATTGCCATAGCAAAATAAAGTATCGTAAAAAGAATATAGCCTGCCTTATTGGTTTGAGTAGATTTCTTTTTCATTATCAGGTTAACCTCGGATTATTATTTATCGTTTATTACATACGGAAGAAGTTGGTAGCCCAGAAGGCTTCTTCATTCACTGCCGTTATTCTGTTGTACTGAAGCACGACTGCTGAGTCTGCATCATAAGGTCTTACGAGTTTGCCGTTTTTTACACTGTAGCTTACAGGATTAGTCTTATATCCTTTTCTGCTGGTTTCAAGAACCCTTAGAAGCCTTGCTTCGTCCGGTATCCCCAGCGGCGCAATTTTAATCTCGCATACCGTAAGATATGCATTTGTATTAACCACCACAATTGTTGCCGTGGTTCTGTTAAATCTTCCATAAGCCAGTACACCTTTATCCGCTTCAAGCCTTACAAGAGAACCCGTTTTTAATTCCATGCTGGACTTATGTATACGGATCATTTCTTTGTGAAACTGAATAAGATCATGGTCCTCAGTTCCCCATGGGTATGTTCTTCTGTTGTCAGGATCTGTAAAACCGCAGACTCCCGCCTCATCACCATAATATAGCGTAGGTGCTCCGGGCCAGGTCATCTGCACCACAACTGCCTGCCTCATGACAGCCTTGTTTATACCTTCCTCGGCAGCCTTAGGTCCCTTTGTGCCGCACCTTCCCACAACATGATTTGTTCTCGTAAGAAATCTTGAGTGATCATGATTTGAAAGCTGATTCATTGCAACAAACAATGATTCCTGTACAAAGTTGTCTGCTTCTGACTTAATCATTGTGTCCCAGAATCTGTCAACATCACCGATGTACTCTCTGTGAAATTCATCACTGTGTTTCTCCATACCGGTAAGGAAATATGTCAGCGGCTCCATGAAGGCATCATAGTTCATTATGCTGTCCCACTCTTCACCCTTTAGCCATTCATGAGCACTACCATAGTGCTCAGCAAGTATCAAAGCATTTGGATTAGCTTCCTTAACTTCTTTTCTGAATCTTTTCCAGAATCTGTGATTATACTCCGCTGAGTGTCCCAGATCCGCTGCTACATCAAGTCGCCATCCATCTGCATTATAGGGTTCGGAAACCCATTTTTTGCCGATAGCAATTATATAATCCTCAAGCTTTTTACTTCCCTCATAGTTTAGCTTTGGAAGTGTATAATACCCCCACCAGCCTTCATAATTGCTATTATATGGCCAGTTACCACCCTGGAAACCAAAATATTCATGATATGGACTATCCTCAGCAACATAGGCACCTTTTTCATATCCGGGAACATCCTCATATATTCTTTCCCGGTCCATCCATTTATTATATGAGCCACAATGGTTAAACACTCCGTCCAGTATGACGCGTATTCCTCTTCTGTGGGCTTCAGAGATTACTTTGGCAAATAGCTTGTCAGAAGCTTCAAGATTGCTCTTATTCGTTACTCTCTCGATATATCGCGTTGCTTTCTTATTATCTTCCCCATCCTTTAAGAGATTACCGTTATCTGTAACAATTACCCCGAAGTGAGGGTCAATATGATCATAGTCCTGGGTGTCGTATTTATGACACGAAGGAGATACAAAAAGAGGGTTAAAATATATCGCATCAATTCCAAGATCCTTTAAATAATCGAGTTTTTCAAGTACACCCTGAAGATCTCCACCATAGAACTCCCTGATATTCCCGTCAGGATCAGGATATTTTTTCCAGTTTGTAACCTGCACGGACTTTTTCCCAACATAGTTATACTCGTTTGTCAGAACATCATTATCAGGGTTTCCATTCCTGAATCTGTCCACAAAAATCTGGTACATGACTGCGCCTTTTGCCCAGTCAGGAGTCCCAAATTCAGGAATCATTCTAAATCTGTATTTTTCTGTTACTGATGTGTTAACACCGCTCTGATCATAGAATAGTGTTTCATCTTTATCTTCAATTCGGAAATAATAAAAGACAGTCCCACCTTTTTCGGGAACCTTAGCTTTAGCAAGATAATAATCAAATCCATCTTCGCAGTGATGCTTTTTCATATCAATCTCACCGGAATCTGAATCGCTTTTGTAAACAAGAACTATCTTCTCTGCATCACCCTCACCACAACGGAAGTATATGAACATAATATTCCCCGGCTTTGGTTGTGTAGGCTGATAAAAGTCCAAAGTCATATCATGAAATAATCGATCTCTTCTAATCATAAAAACCCCTTACATAGCAAAAAAGACAGCTTAGGGTTGCTGTCTTTTTTAGAGAAGGTATTTCTTTCTTATGGGTATAGCAAAAAACTTTAATGTATTGGGGGTTACGAGATTATATTAGCACCACCTTATATTGTGGTAAATACTCACGTTTCACAAAATAACTAAAAGCCCTCATACATTTTTGTATAATATGCACAAGTTTATATTTTTTCCGCAAGTGCTGCTACTTCTTCCCTTAGTGAAACAGCCGGATGGGAAGCGAAAAGTGCTTCAAACTCTTCACGTCCAATCTTTTCTTTTTCAATTAAAACTGCAGAACAGGAATGCAGAATATCTTCATAAGACCTTATTATCTCCTTAGCCTTCGCATAGCAAAGGTCAATTATATCCTTAACCTGTTTGTCTATTTCTCCGGCCATCAGCTCAGAATTTCTCTTGTTATGCTGAATATCATATCCGATAAATACGTCTTCTTCCTGCTCATTGTAATTAATGATACCAATTCGCTTGGACATACCATATACGGTTACCATTTTTCTGGCTTCATTTGTTGCCTTCTGGATATCACTTGATGCACCTGTGGTTATATCACCAAATATGATCTCCTCAGCTATTCTTCCGCCAAGAACAACCATAATCTCCTGAAGCATCTTTCCTTTTGTAAGGAACATCTCATCCTTTTCAGGAAGGGGCATGGTGTATCCGGCAGCGCCCATACCGGTGGGTATTACTGATACTGTATATACCGGTCCCACATCAGGAAGAACATGATATAGAATGGCATGTCCTGCCTCGTGATAGGCTGTTATCTTCTTTTCCTTGTCTGAAATAATATGACTGTGCTTTTCAGTACCTATACCAACCTGAACGAACGCTTTCTGAATATCTGACTGAACAATAAATCCTCTGTTGTCCATCGCTGCATTTATGGCAGATTCATTCAAAAGATTCTCAAGGTCAGCGCCGGTGAATCCGGCTGTTGTCTGGGCAATACTTTCAAGATCCACATTCTCTGCAAGAGGCTTGTTTCTTGCGTGAACTTTGAGTATTTCATGTCTGCCTCTCACATCAGGTCTTGCCACAGTAATCTTTCTGTCAAAACGTCCGGGACGAAGTATAGCGGGATCCAAAATATCTACTCGGTTTGTAGCTGCCATGACGATGATGCCTTCGTTAACTCCGAATCCATCCATCTCTACAAGGAGCTGGTTAAGAGTCTGCTCACGCTCATCATGTCCGCCGCCCATACCTGTTCCACGTCTTCTTGCAACAGCATCAATCTCATCGATAAAAATAATACATGGTGAATTCTTTTTAGCATCTGCAAACAGGTCTCTTACACGGGACGCACCTACACCGACGAACATCTCCACAAAGTCAGAACCTGATATACTAAAGAAAGGAACTCCGGCTTCACCTGCAACAGCTCTTGCAAGAAGTGTTTTACCTGTACCGGGTGCACCCTCAAGCAGGACGCCTTTAGGTATTCTCGCACCTACTCTTGTAAACTTACCCGCATCCTTAAGGAACTCAATTATCTCAGTAAGCTGTTCCTTTTCTTCAACAAGCCCGGCTACATCAGTAAGCTTTATCTTATTGTCTTCCCCTGTTGACATACGGGCTCTGCTTTTACCAAAGTTCATCATCCGGCTGTTGCCCGATGACTGGCCCTGAGCATTGTTCATCATCACAAACAGGAACGTAATTACAAACAGGCCTACCAATATAGGAATTATGCTGCTAATGAGCAGATTCTCTCCGGGAACATCCCTGACTACCGGATCAACACCATTTTGTACAAGAATATCCTCTATCTGCGAAATATCCGTTGCATACAAAACCTTTTCGGTATTATCCGAAAGAGTTATCTGTATAACTCCGGTAGGTGTCTCCTCATTAGGAATGATAACGGCGCTGTATACCTTGCCGCTCTTTAAATCCTGTACGAGCTGTCCCCTTGTGTAAGCTGTATCTGATGTGGGAATCCTACCCTTCCCATACTCAAGGAAAGCAAGTGCAAGAAGTAATACCACTATCAGACCAAAGTAAAAATTAAATCCCCTGTTTTTATTCACTGTTTATCCCCTTTAATCGAACTCTACTACCCCAATGTAAGGAAGGTTTCGATATCTCTGATCATAGTCAAGTCCGTATCCCACAACAAATTCATCAGGAATCTCAAATCCTGTATAATCCACTTTTACATCCATTACACGTCTCTCAGGTTTATCAAGAAGTGTGCAGAGCTTTATACTTGCAGGACCTCTGTCTCCAAGCATCTTTATAAGATAGCTGAGAGTTCTTCCTGAATCCACAATATCCTCAACGATAAGCACATCCTTGTCCTTAAGAGGTTCGTCAAGATCCTTAACGATTTTAACCACTCCGCTGGATTTTGTTGAAGATCCATAGCTTGAAGCAGACATAAAGTCCATTGTTACAGGCACTGTGATTCTCTTTGCAAGCTCACACATGAAAAATGCTCCACCCTTAAGAACGCATACAAGGTGAACAGTCTTGCCAGCATAATCTTTGCTGATCTGCTCTCCTATTGCCTGTATTCTTCTGTCGACTTCCTCCTCAGAAAGTAAAACTCTAACTGATTCTGCCATAATTACCTCACTTCCAGGAGTGTAAATCACTCCGTCTTCTTCATTCTTTTGTTACTTTAACTTCCAAAACCCTGTTTGAAAAGTCATCCAGTTTATAAAGATCACCTATCCGGTATCCCGGAACCCATAAAACGTTATTCCCGTCAGCCAGAATATAAATAGAATCTCTAACATCAACCGGTATCTTTTCATCTATCATGAATTTTTTCAGTTTCTTATTTCCATTTCCGATTGAGATAATATCTCCGATACTTCTCGTTCGGAATTGCAAACTATTATTTATTTTATCATAATTGAGCCATTTCGTATATTCTCCCGTAGGGATTTTAGCCCCCTGCTCATAAGGAAAAACTCTAAGATTAACCTTCCCCATGCCTGGTATTCTAAGTGAAACGTGCTCTCCTCCATCAAGCGCTTCCATATCGGGAAACACAGTCTCTGTAAAAGGATTCTCAGCAGCTTTAAAATAGAATTTCAGTTTATCGTATACTCTTATAACCTTTATTCCATAGGGCAGATCCTGTTCCTTGGATCCTTCATTTGAAAGAACCATCCTGCTTATCGTATTGATGTGCACATCCTGAATATCCTTAACGTGCGGATACAGCATCTGTATTCCTTTTATAATCAGACGTTCCCTCACCACCTCATGTTTAGATGCAAGAACGTTGCAATCCAGAATAACCTCGCCGTCCTTATGGCTCACAATCCATCCCTTTGTCTCATCAGCCATAGCCTCTAAAAAATCATCTATTTTTGCAAAATAGTCAGCTGTTTCTGCTACATGCTTATCTGCCTGAGGATTGATCTGCTTTTTTGCTACAGGAATAATATTATGTCTTATTCTGTTCCTCGTATAATCATCAGTAAAATTGCTGTCATCGTTGCAGTGTTTAAATCCCTGCTCATCAAGATAATTCTCGATACTATCTCTATCGGTCTCTATAAGAGGTCTTATTATCTCAAAACCATCTCTTGATCCTTTGGCTCTTATTCCTGATAAGCCCTTTATTCTGCTGCCCCTGAAAAGATTATGAAGAACTGTCTCCGTCTGATCATTTCTGTTGTGAGCGGTTGCAATTTTCACATTTCTTCCATATTTTTCCGAAAGATAACCTGCTATCTCACAAAAAGCTTTGTATCTCTCGTTTCTGCCTGCCTCTTCTTCAGAAACATTGTTGTCATGATATATTCCCGGGATATCTATATCCCTTCTGAAAAACTGTACATCATACTTTTTGCATAGCTCCTCGACAAATTTTGCTTCGCCTTCTGCAGCTTCCCTTATCATATGATTTATATGGACCACGGCAAAATTAAATAACAGTTCTTCCCTGAGGCTTCTCAGAACATGAAAAAGGCAGACAGAATCTGCACCCCCCGACACACCCGCAAGAATGATTTCCCCGTCTGCTATAAGTCCTTTATCAACAATAAATTTCTTTACATCTTCAGTCAAATTGCTCATCATATAACCAAAAAGACTCCGGAGTGTTCCGGAGCCCTTATAAACTCATTTTCCAGCGCTCTTATCCTTGAAAATAATCTCTCCGGGATAAACAAGCCCCAGTTTTTCTTTAGCGACCTGTTCGATATACTTTCTTGTAGTTGTATATGTCTCAAATTCAGCAATTTCTTCTCTTCGTTTTTCTTCCTGCTCAATCTGAGACTGAAGTATATCAATTCTATTATGGTATGAATCCCTCTTCTCAACCAGGCTTATACTTCTTACTAAAACCACAACAAGAAGCAAGGCTACTGCAACAGTGGCCATTATCATACCATATTTGTTTTGTACACTAACTCTCTTGTATCTCGCTCTTGTTGCCATTAAAACTCCCCATCCGAAACAATTATCATTAACGTTATTTCGGAGATAAACCCCTCAAATATATTTTAGTACGCTCAAAAAATGCTGTCAACAAGTACACTATAGTCGATAGCGCTATATAAATCAGCGATAATTCTCACGCTGTAAGGTACAAACAGTGAATATGTTATGCAGATATTAAAGGGTACTCAAATATATCTATATAGTGACGATACATCCTCTTTATGTATTGTTTCCTTAACGTCCAGTACTTCAACCTTCACATCTTTATTACCAAAGCTGATAGCTATTATGTCACCTGCCTTAACATCTGTGCTGGCTTTAGCCACTCTGTCATTTATCATGACTCTACCTGCATCGCAGGCTTCATTGGCTACTGTTCGTCTTTTTATGAGTCTTGTCACTTTTAAATATTTATCTAATCTCATGGCTGTCCTCCGCTGACTTCCTCTTGTTTATCTTCTTGCTTACCTTCCTCTTGTCTATCTTCCTCTTGTTTGCCTTCCTCTGGTTTATTCTCATCTCCAGAATCAGTAGAATCATTATTGCCGCTGTTATTCTCATCCGGATTATCAGTATTCTTTACCGGTACCATTTCGGGGAAGCTATAGGTCACATTTGTCTGTTCCTTATCCACCTGTATTGTATAGCTCTTTGTTTCAAATCCATCTTTTTGAAGAGTAATTGTATGCTTTCCAGGAGTTTTTGCAAAGCTCACAGGCATGATTCCGACATAGTTTCCATCCATGTATACCTCTGCTCCGATAGGTGCATCAAAGGTTACCTTGTATCCACTTATTACATTGTTTTTATCTTCGGTATTCTCTCCATCTGATGAATCTCCTGTGTTGCTGGTAGAAGCTGCATCTGATGTGTTAGTAGTCCCTGTTCCTGAATAGGTTGCGGCATCTTCCTCTGCGGGAGCCTGCGTTGCTGCCGCCTCAGAGTCCACGGATGCAGTTGAACCTGTGCTGGAACTGGAAGAAGCCTTTGTATTTGATTTCTTTTTTGCGGTATCAGACTTGGACTTTGCCGCATCAGCGGCTTTTTTCTTCATCTCATCGAGCCATTCATCTGTTGAAGTTGCCACCTTGGGCTCATCAGAAACAATTGTCGAAGACTCCTCGGCAGAATCCACTTCTTCACTGGATTCCTCCTCACTTGAAGCCTCCTCCTCTGCTTCCTTATCCTTTGAACCCTCTTTTTCTTCAAGCTCTATAAAAAGAGTAGCATCCGGCTCAGCCACCTTAAGAGTGTGATCCTGTGGTTCATAGCCATCAGCCATTACATGCAGCTTGTGCATACCATAGGTATAGCTGTGAGGAACCTCTGTGAGCACCTCTTCTCCATCCACAAATACTCTTGATTCCTCAGGAGTAACCACAAATGTTACATTACCCTCTTTTATCTTTTCCACCTCTGCAACGCTGGTGTCTATAACGGTCTCTTCATTCCTGTTTACAACAATTTCAGATGAAAACTTCGCACCATTTCCCATGATGGCTACATTATATGTACCTTCAGGTGCACTGATGAGCATTCTGGGAGTTATTTTCCTGATTACTTCTTTATCAAGCTCTATCCATGCTCCCACAAGACTTCTGTCATTTACCGTGTCTGAAGAGAGGCTCACATATCCATGGCCCTTTGTGACCACGATACTATATATTTCTTTATCTATTCCGCTTACACGTAATGTGTCGGTAGAAAGGATATCTTCAGGATTAACTGCCTGTCCCTCGGATATTATCAGTGTTTTGGGAGTAATATGTAAAACCGTGCCCTTTATTTTGGCCGTCTCATCATCACTTACAAGATCAAAATCATTTACTCCTGCCTCTACCCATGCATCAGCTGACACTGCAAGAGAATTCAAATGTTTTACGCCTTTTAAGAATGTGATATTAACAACCTGTCCGACTTCAAGCATTGATGCAGACATCGGATTTCCATGCACATCGTAGATCATGGAAGTATTATCATAGGTTAATGTATAATTCTTCCCTATATCATGATTTCTGAACTGGATAGACTTAGCATAAGTATTGACCTGCTTAACAATTGCAGTATCAGCAGAGTCATATTTTGCCAAAAGAGAAACTCTGACTTTTTCATCTTTGTTTATGATCACATCCGATGCCAAAGCATACGAAGGTCTGATCAATGAAAAAATCAGAGTAAATAGCAATATGAAAAATATTTGAAAACACTTTTTCATAGGCTCCCCCTTTTCCCAAAAAAGTACTTGCTTCACTTCTCCTTTTTATTTACAAATCCGAAAAATATATCCTCATCCAAAAGATATTCTTTCAAATTATGCGAAGGCTCTTCCAAAACATCCTCCAACATGGCAGAGAGAATATCTCCAAGTTCTTTTCCGGGTTTAATGCCTTTTTTTATAAGGTCATTGCCGTTGACTGCAAGCATTTTCAGAGAAATACACTCATTATCACGTTTAATATCATTATACAGAGTTTCTAATTTATCAATCCACTCATATTTCTCATTTCTGCGATAATTACTCTGTGCAGCGGTATCTGCCCGTTTTACTTCCAATAGGAACGGAAAAAGCTCGTCTCCTATCTTATTGACTGCTTTTCTTACATTTTTCTTTTCAGCAGGGAATCTCCAATCGTGGTACTTCACAAGCACTTTAACCTTATCCATGGTGTCCCTGTCAAATTTCAGGCGCTTTAATATTGCAAAAGCTGTATCTGCGCCTTTTTCTGCATGTCCTCTGAAGTGATCCCTTCCACTTTCATCAGTAGTCCTGCAGGAAGGCTTTTCAATATCATGTAGAAGCATAGTAATTCTCAGTATTCTGTCATTCTTTACTGATTCCACGCTCCTTACTATATGCTCGCCTACATTATATGAGTGATGAGGATTTATCTGGGGTGTTTCAAAGCATCTGTCGAATTCCGGCATTATAACCGAAGTGATACCTGTCTGATATAACTCGCGCATCTCACCAGGATTAGCAGATATCAGAAGCTTTACCAGTTCTACCTGAATTCTCTCAGCACTGATTTTCTTAAGTGTTGGTGCCATGTCGATAATGGCCTGTCTTGTATCCTCCTCAATGGAATATCCAAGCTGTGCTGCGAATCTTACAGCTCTCATCATTCTTAAGGCATCCTCTGTGAAGCGCTCCTTTGGATTGCCCACACAACGGATCACCTTTTTTTCTATATCGGCAAGACCGTCAAATTTATCAATAAGTCCATCCTCTTCACTATATGCCATTGCATTAATAGTAAAGTCTCTTCTCTTTAAATCCTCAATAAGACTGGCAGTAAAAGTTACGTCCTTTGGATGTCTTCCGTCTTCATACTCACCATCTATACGATAGGTGGTTACTTCAAAGCCTTCCTTACCTATCATGATGGTTACAGTACCATGCTGTATACCTGTATCTATAGTTCTTCCAAATATCTCTTTTACCTGCCAGGGTCTTGCACTGGTTGTTATGTCCCAGTCCCCCGGCTCTCTATTCAGAATACTGTCCCTGACGCATCCGCCTACCACATAGGCTTCATAGCCTGCTTCATGGAGTTTATTAAGAATTTGAGCCGCAGGTTCCGGTATGTTAATCCTAATATCTTTTCGTTCCAACTTTTTCCCTACAGATGGAATCATGTTGCTTCAGCACAAAAAGGTACTAAATTCAAAATCCACCTTTTATTTCCTTGAAAATTAATATGCTCTGCCCCAGTAAACCATCTTGGTTGCAGGTTTGCCGCAGCATACGCATGTGCCTGCAAGGTTCTCCTGCTCAAAAGGAATACATCTGCTGGTTACAGAATAATCTTCCTTTATCTTGTCCTCACATGCTCTGTCGCCACACCACATAGCCTTTACAAATCCCTTGGTCTCTTTGAAGGCTTCTTCGAACTCTTCTTTATTAGTAGCAGCGAATGTATGTGTATCAAGATGATTCTTAGCTCTCTCATACATATCATTCTGTATCTGAGGAAGAAGTTCTCCTACCTTAGCTGCAACCTCATCGATAGGACATTCAATCTTTTCAGATGTGTCTCTTCTTACGAGGACGCACTTTCCTGCTTCGATATCCTTAGGTCCAATCTCTATTCTGAGCGGAATACCTCTCATCTCCTGATCAGAGAATTTGTATCCGGGGCTTCTGTCTGAATCATCAAGCTTAGCTCTAAAGTCCTTAAGAGTCTCCAGCATCTTACCTGCTGTCTCAAGAACGCCTTCCTTCTTCTGCTGAATAGGTATTATCATAACCTGTACAGGAGCAATTCTGGGAGGAAGTACAAGACCTGAATTATCTCCATGAACCATGATCATAGCTCCGATAAGTCTTGTTGTTGCTCCCCAGGATGTCTGGAATACATGATGAAGCTTGTTATCTTTTCCTGCGTACTGGATCTCAAATGCTTTAGCAAAACCATCACCAAAGTTATGGCTTGTTGCTGACTGAAGCGCACGTCCATCATGCATAAGAGCTTCTACAGTATAAGTTGCCTCTGCACCTGCGAATTTCTCCTTCTCAGTCTTCTGACCCTTAATAACCGGAATAGCCATATCCTCAGCAAGGAAATCAGCATATACATTAAGCATCTGCTGTGTTCTCTCCTCAGCCTCTTCAAATGTAGCATGTGCAGTATGCCCCTCCTGCCAAAGGAACTCTCTTGAGCGAAGGAATGGTCTTGTCTCTTTCTCCCATCTTACAACACTGCACCACTGATTAAGTACCTGAGGAAGATCCTTATATGAATGAATCTCTCCTTTATAATAGTCACAGAAAAGAGTCTCTGATGTAGGACGTACACAATATCTCTCTGTAAGCGGTTCTGTACCACCGTGTGTAACCCATGCTACTTCAGGAGCAAAACCTTCAACGTGATCCTTCTCCTTCTGAAGAAGAGACTCCGGAATCAACATTGGCAGATATGCATTTGTTACACCTGTCTTCTTAAAACGCTCATCCAGATGCTTCTGAATCAGTTCCCATATAGCATATCCTGCGGGCTTAATTACCATAAAGCCTTTGATATTTGAATAACTGATAAGTCCTGCTTTAGTAACTACATCTGTGTACCATTGTGTGAAATCCTCATCCATTGAGGTTATCTCTGATACAAGTTTCTTTCCATCCTGTGCCATGATAAATCTTCTCCTCTGTAAACAATATTTTAATTCTGACAAAAGCAGACAGGTAAATGTACCGCCATTGCAGAATATCCTATCATAATGTAATAACCGTGATTCATGAAAGCTTTTACTGTATTGCATTCATGAAGTGACAGTTTGTATCATGATAAAGCTTAAATGCACTGTTTGTCAATGATGTGGCATCCGGAAGGCTTTACACAGGTCAAAACCATTTTCTTAGGAAACTTTTATTATTTTTATTAAAATATGTGGCGTATTTTTCACGTTATTTAAGTACTAATTGTAAAAAAACATTAAATTTTAAAAATTTTTCAAAAAAGTGCTTGCATTATGAAAAGAACAGTAGTAATATATCACTTGTCGCCGAGATAACACGGCAGACAACAACAGATAAGCGCTTCTAGCTCAGTTGGTAGAGCACCTGACTCTTAATCAGGGTGTCCAGGGTTCGAGCCCCTGGAGGCGCACGCCGAGTACTGTTTTGTGGGTATATCCCATGGGGCGGTACTTTTTTTGTATCCTGAATTAATTATGATGAGTCTCTAATTGCTTTTGTCCCCACAGCCAAATACTTATCAAATAAGAAAAAACATTCAAGAATCTATGACTTTTTGTGGGCAAAAGCGGAAATCGCCCGCAAAAATCCTGCCTTCGGCAGGACACGCTCCTCGCTTCGCGAGGACCTGGTCCAATACGATTCCCGTTTTTCTGAAGAAAAACAGGTATCTATATAATAAAACCCATCTGCTGATTAAACAGATGGGTTTTCGATTTTTATATTCTTTGATTTCAATCATTAAAATAGTAGATATCAGTCATTCTCAGATGAAATATTTTCAGCATCCTCAGGATGCTCAAGCATCTTCTGCATAGTCTTCCATCCAAGAACCGCACATTTTACTCTGGCAGGCATATGTGAAATATCCTGAAGGGCTGCAGCTTCGTCCAGCTCCTCAAGTTCTTCTTCGTCCTTTATTTCACCCTTTATCATGCCCATAAAAGTACCGGCAAGCTTTATGGCATCTTCCTTGGTTCTACCGATTACCTGATCCGCCATCATATCAACTGAGGCTTGTGATATGGCACAGCCTGAGCCTGAAAACATTGCGTCTTCAATGACACCATCCACAATCTTAAGCTGAAGAGTTATATCATCTCCACAGCTGGGATTAACTCCCCTGAGAACCAGATCGGGATTTTCCATATCGCCCTTATGAGCAGGGCGAAGATTATGCTCATTAACTATTTCTCTATATAAACCTTTTAAATCCATTTTAACCTCAATAATTCGCTCTATAAGCTTAATATCCCATTACACTTCTAACACCTGCAAGATGCTCAAGAAACCTGTCTACTTCCTCTTCTGTATTATAAAAATACACACTTGCTCTTGCTGTTGATCCGGCACCGATAAACTGCATCAGTGGCTGTGCACAGTGATGTCCTGCTCTGACACATACATGATCATCGTTCAGTACCGATGATATATCATGAGGATGAACACCTTCCATAGTAAATGTAACTATTCCGCTGTGTTTTGCGGGATCTGATGAACCGTATATTTTTATGTAAGGAAGCTTTTTCATGCCTTCCATCATACGTGTTGTAAGCTTAAGCTCCTGCTCTTCAATAAAATCAAATCCCACATTCTGAAGATATTTGATTGCTGCTTCAAGACCTACTGCCCCTGCTGCATTGACCGTTCCTGCCTCAAATTTGTGAGGAAGCTCTGCATATGTGGCATCTTCTCTTGTAACATATTCGATCATCTCACCGCCGGTGAGGAAAGGATTCATGTTTTCAAGCAGTTTCTTTCGACCGTACAAAACACCGATTCCCATTGGTGCCATAAGCTTATGTCCTGAAAAAGCATAGAAATCTGCTCCCAGATCCTGAACATTTACCGGAATATGGGGCGCAGCCTGAGCTCCATCCACAATAACCGTAGCACCCATTTCGTGAGCATATGCAGCAATATCCTTTACAGGATTGGTAATTCCAAAAACATTGGAAACATGACCTATAGAAACTATTTTGGTCTTTTCCGTAATCTTACTCTTATACTCCTCAGGGGTTATAACGCCTTCTTCATCAGGCTCAAGAAAAACAAGCTTAGCCTTTTTCTGCTTTGTGACCATCTGCCATGGGAGTATATTACTGTGATGTTCCATAACGCTTATGACAACTTCATCGCCCTCCTCAACATTAGAAAGGCCATAGCTGTATGCCACAAGATTAAGTGACTCAGTAGTATTTCTGGTAAAGATTATTTCTTCTGTAGATGATGCGCCTATAAAATCAGATACTGTTTTTCTGGCATTTTCATATCGGTCTGTAGCATCAACGCTCCAATCATATAGTCCTCGAAGCGGGTTGGCGTTTGAATTCTCATAAAAATCCTTTATTGCATCCACAACTGCATTAGGTCTTTGAGAAGTTGCTGCATTATCAAAATATATATAATTCCCTTTACCTAATATAGGGAAGTCTTTGCGGTAATCTTCAGGTCTGGACATTTGCTTCTCCTTAAAGTATTGTTCTAATAAACTGCTGAATTCTGATAATCAGCGCTTCATCCGGTATCATGCGGGCTATACTTTCCATACGTGCACGGATCATGAGTTTTTTGGCTGTCTCCTCATCTATTCCGCGGCTTTCCATATAAAACAGAGTGTCGTCGCCAAGCTGTCCTATTGATGCGCCATGGCGTCCGTCTACGTCTTCTTCCTCGCACAGAATTACAGGAACTGTCCTGTTAATTACATCGGGACTCAAAAGAAGTGTATCTTCCTGCTCATCACCTACTGAGCCAGCACTTCCTGACTTAAAGTCAAGTGTTCCTCTGAAGGTCTTCTCAGCCTCATCGAGAAGTACTCCTCTAAATACCATGTTTGACTGGGTCTTCTTTCCCATCTGGTCAGCAACATAGTTCATATCATATGACTGCTTATGACGGCACAGATAACCTGTGTGATTGTTGAATACACTGCTGTCTCCCAAAAGGGTTACTCTGCATCCTCCCCAGGTTTTTCCGGCTCCAAGCTGCATATTTATGGTCTCAATATCTGCATCTGTATCGCAGACTCCACCAATATCCTCAAAGTGAGTTATTTTTTCTCCGAGCATCTGAACCTTTACAAGGTTGATTTTAGCCCCTTCTTCTGCAAGAAGCCTTGTCTGAACTCCTAAAAATCCATTACTTTCAGCTTCGGAATCATATTCCATTATTACTGTAATTTCAGAGTTCTTCTTTGCATGAATGACCTGATTACCAAGTACATAATCTCCGTCATTTAAAGCATAACTGATAACTACAGGTTCCTCAACTATATATCCTTCTTCTGCGGTTATAAGGCTGACAGGAACATTCATTTCCTTCATGAGGTTGTCAATCTCTGCTCCCATGCCTGTCTTAACTGTCTGGCTTTCGTTTAACAAAGAAGTATCTCCGTTTGGTCCCGGAAGACCAATTCTCTTTGATGCTATCTTTTCATTGATATCTGCAAACAGTTCAGTAATATCCTTCTCTGTTACATCATTTTTGAATGTAACTGCTGAAGGTATATTCTCAGGCTCAGGTGTATTTACAACCTTCACATTAAAATCTTTTATTTCTATCTCACTGTCGTTTGACTTTAAAAAGCGATAAGTCAGGGCAGGAAGATGATTTACTTTTAATACACTATTCAATTTCTCAGCCTCCTGACATCTCAAGCTTAATCAGATTGTTCATTTCTACTGCATATTCCAAAGGAAGTTCCTTTGATACAGGATTAGCAAAGCCGCTTACTATCATCGCTCTTGCATCTTCCTCTGAAAGGCCTCTGGACATAAGATAAAATACAGCTTCGTCGCTTATTCTTCCAATCTTTGCCTCATGGCCTACATCAGCATCATTGGTTCTAATGTCCATACCGGGAATAGTATCTGCACGAGAGATAGAATCCAGCATAAGTGAATCACAGGATACGGAGGTCTTTGCGTGCTTAGCTTCCTTATTGATTATAACTGAACTTCTGTAAGTACCTATTCCACCGGACTTTGAAATTGATTTGGTTGAAATAAGAGAAGAAGTATATTCTCCCTGATGAACAACCTTAGCTCCTGTATCAAGGTTTTGTCCTTTTCCGGCAAATGTGATACCAGTGTACTCCATTGCTGAATGATCACCCTTAAGAATTGTCATGGGGTACAGGTATGATGTGTGGGAACCAAAGGAACCGGATACCCATTCCATACGAGCTCCCTCTTCCACAAGGGCACGCTTTGTATTCAAGTTGTACATATTCTTTGACCAGTTCTCTATTGTAGAGTAACGAAGTCTTGCATTCTTCTTGACAAAAAGTTCAACACAGCCTGCATGAAGATTTGCAACATTATACTTAGGTGCTGAACAGCCTTCAATAAAGTGAAGATCAGCCCCTTCATCAACAATTATAAGAGTGTGCTCAAACTGACCTGCACCGGCTGCATTCAATCTGAAATATGACTGCAGAGGGATGTCTACTTTAACTCCCTTGGGAACATAAACAAATGATCCGCCTGACCACACTGCACCGTGAAGAGCTGCATATTTATGATCTGTAGGAGGCACCAGCTTCATGAAATACTCATGAACCATATCTGCATACTCTCCTGTAAGAGCACTTTCCATATCTGTATAGATAACGCCCTGCGCTGCTACTTCATCTTTTACATTATGATAAACAAGCTCTGAATCGTACTGAGCTCCGACACCTGCAAGAGATTCACGCTCAGCTTCCGGAATGCCAAGTCTTTCAAAAGTATTTTTAATATCCTCCGGAACATCCTCCCATCTGCCCTTCATATCTGACTTTGAGCGCACATATGAGGAAATGAGATTCATATCCAGTTCATCGGTATCCGGACCCCAATCCGGCATTTCAAGCTTGTTATATATTTCCAGAGATTTTAAGCGGAATTCTCTCATCCAGTCAGGATCATGCTTCTCCTCAGATATCTTTCTTACAATATCCTCGGTGAAACCATCCTCCATGCGGTAGAAATCCTGCTCATTCTCCACATCTTTTATGTCATAGACACTGCGATCAATGTCTACAACGGATTTATTATTATCACTCATTAATTAACCTCATCTATCAGCAATGCTGACATCTTCTTAATAATAGAAGAAAGAATTTAAAATCATGTCCTGGTTATTATTCGTTGATCGGATTGCATCCGTCACAGCCTTCGCATCTGATATACTTCTCAAAGCCGTGCTCATTGATCTCATCAACAAGACTCCCGTCACCTGTTGTAACGATATGACCCTTAACAAGTACATGTGTATAGTCAACATGAAGTGACTCTAAAATCTTTGTACTATGAGTAATGATCAGAAGAGCTCCGTCCTTCTTTTTCTGGTATTCCTGGATTCCCTTAGATACTGTTCTTACAGCATCAACATCCAGTCCTGAATCAGTTTCATCAAGAATAGCGAGCTTAGGATTTAACATAAGCATCTGAAGTATCTCAGCTTTTTTCTTTTCACCACCGGAGAAGCCTACATTGAGGTCACGGTCTGCATACTCACCGTCCATAGTAAGTAGATCCATTGCTTCAGAAAGCTGTTTTTTATACTGAAGCAGCTTGACCGGCTTACCTGTCTGCTCATGATAGGCATTTCTTATAAAGCTTCCAAGAGAAATTCCGGGAACCTCAAGAGGATTCTGGAATGAAAGGAACATTCCTGCCTTAGCTCTCTTATCTGCGGACTCATTTGTTAAATCCTGTCCATCAAAAAGAATAGTTCCCTTTGTTACGTTATAATGAGGATTACCCATAAGAGTGTATCCAAGTGTAGATTTACCTGCACCATTGGGTCCCATGAGTACATGAGTCTCGCCCGCTTTAATTTCTAAGTTAATGTCGTGCAGGATTTGAAGATCATCAACTGATGCTGAAAGATCTCTGATCTGCAATAATGACTGTTCTGACATGCTATTACTCCTTTAATATATAAAAGTGAACACTATGTTTGCGCATAATCTTATAGATTATATCATAATCGCTGTAGAAATAAGACTATTTTTCTTTTCCTACCAAATTACTAGGAATTATATTATCAAATGTCTCTATTAATAGCAATACCTGTAAAAGTCAAATAATTACGGGCTTAACAACGCACATAACGCCGCATGATGCTTTAAATCTGAATTTGCGGAATTAAACCATACAAAGTCTGCTTTTTCTGCGATATTTCAATGGATAATTCGAAAAAAAACATGTCGACAATTACTATATAAGAATATATAATCTGTAATCGAAGGAAAAAATTTTTCATGAAGGAGAAGTTAGTATGAAAAAACAAAACAAATCATTTTGGGGAATCGTTAAACGTGTAGTTTCTGTTGCATTAGTTGCTTCATTAGTATTTGCTACACCTATCAGTGCTGAAGCTAAGACTAAGACAAAGAGTCTTAAGGCTGTTGCATCCTTCAGCCCTGATACAGCTTATGCTGAGTCAGTTGCTACTGCAGTTACCAAGGGTAACTACAAATTTAAAATCAAAACAAAGAAGTATGATTCAAGAGCTTATATCAAGTTCACCGCACCTGAGACAAAGAGTTATACATTTACATTAAGTAAGTTAAAGTCAAACAGTGGCTCATACGCATGTGGATTCTATAGCTTTTTGAGTTCTGACCCTAATCGCAGCTATATTCATGATGATGAAATTCAGACAAATGCACCCGGAAGTCTTCACTTTGCAAGTAAGTACAATAAGAAGAGTCCTGATTTCCCGCTTAAGAGAAAAGCTACAATTAATGTAAATGCGGGTGAAACAATTTATGTTTATTTTGATATATTGTCAACACGTTCTAAGTACAATACTTTTGAATTCAAAATTAAATAATTTGTTCTAAACAAAAATTCAAAACTGCCGCAATAAAATGCGGCAGCTTTTTTATGCCTTTTTTACCTTTTTTTTATAATAAATATCCTCATTTGCTCTTATACTGATAGTAGGCAATTATATTTCGGAATTTGCAAATTATCACAATATTGTGTATAAATGTTCCTATGCTAAAAAACTTAAAATTCTGATTTTATTTTTATAAAGGAGCTGATAATGGATTTTTGGATTGATGTGTTAGTTGACACTTTCAAAGACGGTATAAATATTCTTCCATTTTTATTTATTACATATCTAATGATGGAGTATCTTGAGCACAGAACAGGGGACAAGACTGAGGAGCTTGTGCAGAAGGCGGGCAAATTTGGTCCACTCTTTGGTGGAATATTCGGTGCTTTTCCACAATGCGGTTTTTCCGCTGCTGCAACAAATCTATATGCCGGCAGAGTAATTACTCTTGGAACTCTGATAGCAATATACCTTTCTACTTCAGATGAGATGCTTCCTCTGTTTATTTCAGAACAAGCGCCCATTTCCAAGATGGCTGCAATAATCGCTATGAAAGCCGTATTTGGTGTATTTTACGGATTCTTAGTGGATTTCATTGTTTTACACTACAGAAAGATTAAGAAGAGAGCAATAAGAGATCGTGTGAGAATCGATGAATTATGCAAAAGAGAAAATTGTCATTGTGAAGATGATTCTCCCAAGATATCTGCTCACAGAGGACGTACAGAAAAGCCAGAGATTTCTAACGAGAGCACCATTTCCCATGAATCTGCTCTGAATAAATCTATAAGCAAAGCTGATATTGCAAAAGAGAACAGTTCCAAGCATGAACACAGCCACGAAGAGGGACATGGGAATATTTTACATTCAGCTTTTATACATACAGCTCACATTTTTATTTATGTCCTGATATTTACTTTAATCCTTAACGCAGTTATAGCATTTATTGGCGAAGATGCTCTTTCAAATATCCTGCAGAAAAATGTAATCCTGAGTCACGGAATTGCCGGAATTATCGGACTTATTCCGAACTGTGCTGCTTCAATAGTAATTACAGAGCTGTACCTGAATGAAATAATCACCTTTGGAACGATGATGTCAGGTCTTCTTGTCGGTGCAGGAGTGGGTCTTCTGATACTTTACCGCGTAAATGAAGAACCTGTTAAAAACATACAGATCACAGCAATTCTGTATTTAATCGGCACATTTACAGGGTTCATGCTGGATCTGTTAGGCATTGTTGTCTGATGTCTTTATTTTCATGATGGGAACCCGAACTACGAATTTAATTCTATTTTCACCATCTGCTTTAGCTTCTATTGTTCCACCATGTGAAGTCGCGATTGCCCTGGCAACAGAAAGACCTATTCCATAGCCACCGGTTTCGCGGCTTCTTGAATTATCTTCCCTGTAAAATCTGTCGAACAGTCTGTCCAGATTTCCTTCCGGCATTTTCTCACAGCTATTAACCACCTCTAATATTGCATTTCTTGACTTTCTATCACTCGAAAGAGTTACACTTACATCCCCGCCGTCATGGGTATACTTCATGGCATTATCTATAAGCAGTGTACATAACTGATTAAATGCATTCTTATCCCCATTTATATGGACATCATCTTCAATATTCGTTGTATATCTGATATTTTTAAAATCTGAAACAGCATTAAAATATGCCGTGCTTTCATTAACAATTTTGCTTATATCAATGTCTGAAAAGACCAGGTGTATGTTTTCCTCCTCCATCCTGGATAGAGCGAGCAGATTTTTCACAAGCTCATTCATTCGCTTAATCTGATTCTTGGTGCTCTTCGTCCACTCACTTGCTCCTGCTTCCAGCTCGATGACATCCATATTGGCAGATATAACTGCGAGTGGTGTCTTCAGTTCATGACCGGCATCAGTAATAAAACGCTTTTGCTTCTCAAGAGATTCCACAACCGGCTGAACAGCTTTTCCTGAAAAGAGATATACAAGTATAAACATGGCTATCAACGCAACAAATCCTATGAGAAGTGTCATAAGCAATAGTCTTGTTGCACTATAAAAGCCGTCGCTGCAATCAAAAAAGATCATAAGATATGATCCGTCATCATTTTGGGAAATCAGATATCTATAGTGATTGTCTATATAACCACGGGTCTTGTTTCTACTGTTAAAGAAAAGACTCTTAGCATAATTACCTGCATCAGTCGATGTTATAGCAGCAATATGCCCTGTATCTACCACCTCAACCTTACCAATCTCCGAAATCTTTACCCAGAAATATCTTGACTGGAAAGGTAGCTCAATCGTTCTGTTATAAAAAAGATTTTTATCAAATATTGATCTGCTAAAATCTTGGGGGGCCACATTCTCGAAAGGAGCACTTTCGCCTTCCACTAATTCAGATTCATCAACAGGCTTTTTAAGTCTGTCTCTCATATCAGGAAACATTCCATCATTCTCTGCAAGAATATTCAATGTATCATCAGCGCCTGCCTGAACCTGAGTAAAATTCACTATGTTTATTACGCCAATTATTCCAATCAGAATTAAGAGAAGTGAAATCATTGCCGTAAGTACAAATTTACGTCTAAGTTTCTTTACCATCATTACCTCCGATGGAAGATCTATATATTACTTTTCATGCATGGAGTATCCAACTCCACGGGAGGCTTTTATTTCGCAGTCTGCATCCAATGCTGCAATCTTTTTCCTTAAGTTTGAGATATAAACCCAGACCACATTCACATCCGCTTCACCATCTGCCCATATCCTGTCCATAAAGGAATCCACAGAAATTACTCTGCCGGGGCTTTCCATCAGCATTTCAATCATTTGAAATTCCCTGCCCACAAGCCTGACAGGCTCATGCTCCGGAGTCTTAAGCTCGTAGCTTGCCCTGTCCAGTTCGAGATTCCCACACTTTAGATTATTAGGTGAAAAATCCGCTTTTCTCCTGGTCATTGCACGAATTCTGGCAAGAAGCTCTCCCATTTCAAAGGGCTTAGTCAGATAATCATCAGCTCCAAGATCAAGACCTTTGATTTTGTCATCAGTCTCCGATTTTGCAGTCAAAAATATAACGGGAGTATTGATTCCTTTTTCCCGGATTCTTCTTAGTACTTCGGTACCATCAAGTCCCGGCATCATGATATCCAGGATAATCCCGTCATAATCACTTGCTAATATATAATCCAAAGCATCCTGCCCATTATAAACCGCATCCACTGTATAGCTTGAATGCTTTAATATTGCAACAAGTGCGTTGGATAATTCTTTTTCATCTTCTGCAAGAAGTAACTTCATTTCTCATTTCCCCTTAATAATTATGATATCAAATAAGATTAATTTATCTGTTAAGTAATTATAAAAATCCGCTTAAAATGCAGGTTATAAAGAAATAAAAATTAAAATTTAATAAATACACTCTATTTTGAATAATGCTCCAATAATAAAAGCTCAACAACTCTGTCATAGCTTGCCTTGCCGTCATTTACACCATTTACTTTAAGAGTGGTATCTACAAATGTATCAGCCGCCTTTTTTACTGTTCCTGTGTCTATCACTGCGGTTTCTTCCACCTTTTTCCAGCTGTCTTTGGTAAGGAAGATATTATCCATTTTTACTTTGTCAGATATTTTCACATGAGAATTATATTCTTCCTTGGATACATTCAGATAAAAGGCGTTGTTCACATAGTTAAGAACGCCAAGATATCCACTATATTTGAAAAATGTATCATCAGATTCTACACATGCCAAGTATGCAAGAAAATTCGCCTCATCTTCAAAAATATAACTCTTTGTATGAGCAAGCTCATGACACATAGTAAAGGGTTTATTCGTTACATACATGATACTGTTATAATTTGCTTCCATGGAAAACGGGAAATAATACCCTTGCATATATTGCTGACTTATAAACTTCGAAAACAGCAGCTTTTTAGGTGTCACATAAAATCCTGAAAGCTTTGGAAACCTGCCTCCAAGAGCCTGCATTGATTCCTTAGCCTCTTTATTCATCAGTTCTTCATCATAAAAAAGTGTACCGTCATCATTACGGGATACCTCTTCAGAGAGTTCATTACATTTTGTAACAATCACATCCCTTAATTCAGCCAGCTCATCTATAGTAAATTCCTTCTCATTCTTAAAGGTCTTTTCGATGGGTGTACAGTGATAATTTATAAAGCAGTTAAGGGTCATTATAAGAAAAATAATTGAAAGCAGCCCCGGTGTAAGCCTTCTGATATTTTTCGAAAACAGAATCATCACAAGCCATAAAAGCCCCGCTATTATCAGGAATTCTCCTACTGAAAAGTTCACTAATGAAGTGACTCTTCCATAACTGTTAACCCACAGCGGAAAGACATATTGAGTATATTTGTCTGAAAAGCCCGGAATTACCCATGATAAGGCATTCAATATAATGGTAAATAAAAACAGATAGAGGCTCTTACTCTTTAAAAATTTTCTTTTCATTGGTTTTTTCTTGTTATTATTAGTTTTTTTATTTTTCTTTATACTCATAATAGATATTATATACGAAAATATTGTGAATATTGTTGCAAATAATCTCATATGATATAGTTAACGACATAGTTTTACATGATTCCTATCACGTATAAAGGAGTGTTTCAATGAAAAGAAGTTTTCATATATATGCCTTAATCGCAGCATTCTCAATACTTTTATCTGCCTGTGGTCTTTCAGAGGAAAACCATAACAAGCTGACTGATGCCATAAATGAACTGACCACTCAAAAAGAATTTACAGAAGAAATGTATGGCAAACTGACTACAGATTCCTATGAAGGAGAACTCTCTGATCTGGCATCAAAGTATGATGAATATAAATCCATGGATATTTCAAAGCTAAGTGATAAGGAAGCCCCTGATACCTTAAATCAGATATCAGAACTTACTTCATCATATAAATCCGTATTCGACAAAATGGATGCTGAGCTAAAAAATGAGGAAAGCATCTCAAATGAAGCTGCAAAACATATAGAAATACTTTGCCGGATTGAGAATAAATCAGATTCTGATATTACATCAATTATTTTAAAAGATGCACAGACTTCATCAGAATCAGACAATTTCATATTGGAAGGTCACAGCCTTTCATCAGGAGAAATCCTTGAAGGCGTCGTACTTCCGATATACACAGACAGCACCTCGAGAAGTCTTTTGGTAACTGACGCTTCCGGGGAAACTGCTGAATATGCTCTTGAGCTTGGCGATGTTAATGCAGCTTCCCAAAACGGAATATCTGTTACTATCGGTTCTTCTGAAGAGGGCATCATAATAGGTGATTACTCAGTAACCGCCAGTGAAGGTTCCAGCAATTAATTGCATTAGATGATTCCAGCAAAACATGACTTCTTTTTTTATTTTTTACTGACAGATATAATAATAAGACTCCAACCTAAAATTTACCTTAATTCTTTAGATTTTCTTAAAAAATGGGAAAAGGTGTTAAAAAACCTTTAAAAGCCTTGAATTTAAGCTATTTTAGGACTATAGTTTTTTTGCAAGAAAAGGGCAAAAAGGCATTAAGAGGAGTTTATTATGGCAGAATATAAGCAGGGTGATAAAATAATTATTTTAGATTATAACGGCAAGCCTTTGGTACCTCAGGTTGTTGCCAGAATCGAAGAGATATATCCGGATGGTAAATACAGACTTGATCTTCCGGACGGAGCAGCATGTTTTGAGTATGCTGAGCATTTCCAGAAAATTGATGAGGATACCTACACAAAATACTTAAAGGCAGTACATGAGAGAGAACAGGAGCTTCCTCTTGATCTTAAGATAGATATTCGTAAGTTTGTAGCCAAGCGTCCGAGACTTCGCAGAGAGATTTACAGGAATTATGAGCTGGACAAAAAATATGTCAGCATAATCCATGCATATGCAGGTCGAATTTCCATGTATGGAAGAGAAAATATTCCCAATCAGTTTATTTGGGAGTTTGAAGATGCCAAACAGGGCATTATTCAGACCAGATCATTCTTTCATGATATAGATGAATCAATCAAGGAAGTAGATGTACCTGATCAGGCTAATGCTCCTGTTATTCTTTAACAAGTCTTGATAATAAAAAGCTAAGTCAGAATACTAATCTGATTTAGCTTTTCTTTTTTTGATATTTTAGAAAGATCTAAATTTGATCACTGTGATCAAATTCTTTAAATATTTGTGCGTTTGGAGTAACTTCGAAATTCATTTCTTTTTTGGATACAGGATGTTTAAAAGTCAGTCTGTATCCACAAAGTGCAACGTTTTTTACCCCTATTATTGTGGATAACTTGGCACTATTTGGAGAATTATATCTGTTATCTCCAAGAAGTGGATGTCCAATGTTTGAAAACTGTGCCCTTATCTGATGAAATCTTCCTGTATACAGTTTTACTTCCACCAGGGATATTTTATTGGTTATGTTTTCTTCATCGGAAGTATCCGGCATCTTGTCAGCAGGTATTTCCAGCTCTGATATTACTTTATATTCCAGTCTGCTCTCTTTTGCTCTGCTTGAAGGATTATCCTTATCAGAATCTTTTGATGCGGTCACAACTGCTCGCTTTGTCTTTGAATCTTTATATATATAATCCTTAAGTTCTCCTGATTTCAAATCTTCAGAAAAGCTGCCATATACCACCGCAAGGTATGTTTTATTCATATCACCATCTGCCTGAACCTGGGAGCTCAAAGCAGCTGCAGCCTTTTTGTTTCTTCCAAATACTATGATGCCCTCAACCGGTTGATCCAGCCTGTGAATCACATGAAGTACAGTCGATTTATTCTTTGACTCTCCTCTTCTTATAATAATTGAGCGAAGAAGAGTCTCCATATCCGGGATAGTAACATTACTGCTCTGAACTGCAATTCCCGCAGGCTTTCTGCAGACAAGAATATCGTTATCCTCATAAAGTATCTCTATATTATCCATACTTCCTCATACGCAATTTCTGCTTTATCTTGCTATTGCCTTAGTTTTCCACTTACCAATCCGGTACATAACAAAAGTGATAAATGCTCCGATTGACCAGGTTATTAACATTGAAACCTGCATCATGTAGCAGTTTCCCTGTGGCAGTTCCGGTGTTTTTGTCAGATTAACAAAAATGTAAGCCATTGGAACACGCATAATTATTGAAGAAAACATTGAAATCCACATGGGTGTCATTGTATCTCCGGCTCCGCGCATTATTCCCGACAGGCACTGTGTAACCTCCATTGCAATATATCCTATGATCAGTATACACATCATATTGTAGCTAAGGTTTATAAGTTCCTGTGTGCTTGTGAAAATTCCCATAATGAATTTTCCAAATATAAGAATGAGAACGGACAAAACAGCTGATATTACCATTGCAGCAAGAGTTCCGTTCTTAGCTCCCCTAGAAACCCTGTCAAGTTTGCCTGCTCCGATATTCTGACCGGCAAAGGTTGTCATGGCTGATCCAAATGAAAAAGCGGGAAGCATTACAAATCCATCAACACGCATAACTATAACATTTGCTGCGATATACTGCTCTCCAAAAGTATTGGTCAGATTCTGAACAACTATCATTGACATTGAAAAGATTGCCTGAGTTACACCGGAAGGGAATCCCAACTTTACCAGAGTATTTATATAGTGTCTTTCCGGCCACAGATACTCTTTCTTTAAATCAAATATATTTTTCATCTGCGTCAGCTTCCAAAGTGAAAGGAAAGCTGAAACAAACTGAGCAAGAACAGTTGCAAGAGCAACACCTGCTACGCCCATTCTGAAGTAGGCTACAAATACAAGGTCAAGAATAATGTTGAGTACGGTTGCTACAAGAAGATATACAAGAGCTGAAACAGAATCTCCAAGTCCTCTCAGGATACCGCTCATGATGTTATAGTATCCACCACCTGCTATACCTATAAATATTATCCATAGATAGCTTGTACACCAGTCAATTATACTCTCAGGTGTCCCCAGCAGTTCCAATATAGGCCTTGTAATAAGCGGTCCTACTATCATGATAAATAAAGATGCAATACCTGTTAGTGTTATACTTGCACCTATTGCTTTTGAAAGAGCTTCTCTTTTCCTGGCTCCAAAATACTGGGATACCATGATAGAAGCACCCACAGCAACACCCATGAAAAGAACCAGCATCAGATTAAGAAGCGGTCCCGCACTTCCAACAGCGGCAAGAGCGTTATCCCCGACAAATCTTCCTACAATAATGCTATCGACAGTATTATACAGCTGCTGCGCAATATTACCTAAAAGCATAGGAATTGTGAATTTCACAATCTGTTTAACCGGACTGCCTTCAGTCATATCCACAGGAGCAAATAAATTCTTTATATTCATATTTCCTCCGATTTTATTAAATTCTGTGTTGGATTTATAGAACCTATCTCAGATATTTGATTAACAGAGATACAGTAAATAAAAATTGAATACAATTTTTATTTTAGCATAAAAAAATTTATTTATGAATATCTTTTTTTGTCATATAAGAAATCCAGCGGAATTTTCTGATATGACAAAAAAAGCGTTTGCAGCCAAAAACTGCAAACGCTTAGCATTTATAAGATTAAACTTTAAAGCGATATCCAACGCCCCATATTGTTTCAATATATTGGGGATTGGAAGTATCAAATTCAATTTTTTCTCTAATCTTCTTTATATGCACTGTAACTGTTGCTATATCACCAATTGAATCCATATTCCAGATTTTACGGAACAATTCTTCTTTGGTGAACACATGATTAGGGTTCTCAGCAAGGAATGTGAGAAGATCAAATTCCTTAGTTGTAAAGCTCTTTTCTCCGCCATCCACGTATACTCTTCTGGCAGTCTTGTCAATCCTGAGACCTCTGATCTCAACAACATCGTTTGATTCATGTCCGCTTCCGACAAGTCTTGAATAACGCGCCATGTGTGCTTTTACTCTGGCAACAAGCTCTGAAGGGCTAAAAGGCTTCGTTATATAGTCATCCGCACCAAGCCCAAGACCCCTTATCTTATCGATATCATCCTTTTTAGCTGATACCATAAGAACCGGAACATCTTTCTTCTCACGAATTTTCTTACATACCTCGAATCCATCCATTCCCGGAAGCATGAGATCCAATATTACCAGATCAAATTCCTCGTTCAGAGCTGTCTGTAATCCAACATCACCGGAGTTTTCAATTTTCACTTCAAAATCAGAAAGTTCCAAGTAATCTTTTTCGAGGTCAGCAATCGCTTCTTCATCCTCAACTATAAGTATTCTGCTCATACCATTGGCCTCCAATCTTTTTATTGTTTATACACTCTCAAAATCATGTTCTACCACAGCTTCTCCGTCAGCCTTTTCATGATACTCCATGTATTTACGAAGAACGAAATGCATGCAGGTACCCTCTCCCTCATGGCTGGTCGCCCAAATGTATCCACCGTGATCCTCTATGATCTTCTTTACTATTGAAAGTCCTATTCCGCTTCCTCCCTGTTTGCTGTTTCTGGAGGAGTCTGTTCTGTAGAATCTGTCAAAGATATTCGGAATATCCTGAGAACCTATTCCTTTTCCGTTATCCTCAATCTCAACTCTGACCGAATCAACTTCATCAAGTATTCTTACATCTATTGTTCCGGTTCCATCGTCACGTCCAAGATATTTAACGCTGTTACTTACAATATTGTTGACCACTCTCTTAAGCTGCTCAGGATCAGCCACTATCTGTGTATCAGGAGCTGTAAGGTTTGCATAATTAAGCTTTATGTCCTTACTGTCGAGGTCCATTCCAATTTCTTCTATACAGTCACCAAAATAATCTCCCACAACAATCCGGGTAAAATTATAAGGGATTCTGTTATTATCTATACTTGAATATAGGGTAAGCTCGTTGATGAGGTTATTCATATCATTAGCTTTATTGTATATGGTACGAATATACTTCATCTGTCTCTCAGGCGTATCGGCAACTCCCTCAAGAAGTCCCTGTGAATAGCCCTTGATCGCAGTTATGGGAGTTTTAAGATCATGGGAAATATTACTTATGAGTTCCTTATTCTGACCCTCCCTGATAACCTTTTCGTCAGCTGATTCCTTGAGCCTTAGCCTCATATCCTCGTAATTTCTATAAAGTTCGCCAATCTCTCCTTTATCCCCAATATCGGTTGGCAGCATATAATCAAAATTCCCATCCTTAATATGCTGCATGGCCACATTTAATTCATCGACCGGTTCAAAAAAACCCTTTCTAAGCCATGCCGTAAGAATAAGACTGGTTGCTATCATGATCAGTGCAAAAGCTACCACCATGTATGTTATCAGGCTGGTATAGGAATTTGCCACTGAATTCTGTATGACTACAAATGAAGCAACGACCAGGATAAAAGGTAATATAACTATAGTTGCTGATGTAATCATCAGTCTGGTTCTAAAGCGCATGTGTGCTCCTTAAGTATATCATAGACTATTGAATTCCTCTGAAATTTAAATCTGTATTGAACCTGGCGCACAGGAAAACATTATTTTTTCATATCAACTGGAAAACACAATCCATTGTGGTGTTTATTACCACCAATGACTCATATATTATATATCGGGTATTTCTTGTTTTTCTTTACCCAAAATTTCCTGCATCGCCTTATAATATAAATCATATCTTCCCTGTCCGGTCAGATTTTCAAGTTCTTCTATAAGTTCATGGTTTCTCTCGATAACCTTCACTATCCTTGGATTATATCTCGTTCCTGCCTCAGCCTGAAGCTCCTTTAAAAGCTTCTTGAAATCCTTGCCCTTGGTATAGCTTCTTGAAAGTGTATCTGTTCCTGCTTCTACAGAATCTGCAATGGATATAAGATCAATGATCACTCTTATATGTGACTTGGTATTGTCATATACCAGCGGATAGCCATGCAGTCCGTCAAAATGCTTATGATGTCCTAAAATAACATCCGCATAAGGTCTGAGTGCGGCGTTCTTTTGTGCTTCTCTGTATCCTACCTCTGAATGCTTTCTTATAGTTGCATATTCCTTGGTATTAAGACTTCTGTTTTGTCTGTTTATGGTATCCGGAATATAGCACTTACCAATATCATGAACCAGTCCGCTTATAGTAATAAATGAAAGCAGATATGCTTTATTTTTCTGAACTTCTGCTGATGATTCTATGCCTCTTACACCAATAAGCAGGTCAGGATCAGCTTCAATTATTGCCTTACCTATAAGTGTTGCTATTTTGGCTACCATCTGTGAGTGTATATATGTAAACGGTTGCCGTCTCACTATCATTTTCATAATGAGCTGTACTTTATTAAGCTCACCTTCCAGCATAGGTTCAACAGACTGATACCATCTTTCACAGACAGGCTGCATATCTCCGGTAAAAAATCTATATGGTATATTTGATAAAATCTGCATGGACTTCGGAAGAAATTTATCTGTCCATTCTTCGAGTACCGATGCCTTTAGTTTCATTGAACCAAGGACCATTATCGCAGTACATGCATATTTAAAATGTCGCATTACAAGTTCAAAATTCACCGGATCATCATTCTCAAAATCCGGTGTGGGGATAATATCATTGATGCTATCTATCAGATCATTAAGTATTTCCTCTGATGACATTTCGCCACGAAGCCATTTGTAGGTTATACAGGTTCTGAATTCAGGTGATCCTTTGTCTACTCCGCCATTATTAGCGGATCTTTTTGCGGCTTTATTAAATAACTCCAGATACCTTTCTCTGTCATCATCAGATAAGGAATCAATACCTTTACTCTTGGCTACAAATGCATCCTCGATTGTCATTAGAGACTTCTTGATATTCTCATTGTCTGCATCTAAATCCTGGACATTTTCATTTTCCCAAAGCGTCCAGGCATCATCATATAGCTTTATGCTCTCACTTTTGTTATTTTGAAATCCCGATAAATAAATCAATAAATTGGAATAATCCTGAAAAATGAATTCTCTGATTTCGGGGCTTGAAATCTGTGAATAACGTTCAGCCTCTTCCACAGATTTGCGAAAATAATCCAGTGCAGTGTGCATTCCCTTATCATCGCCTACTGACCGATAAAATTTAGCATATTCACTTCCTAAGACATGGTAAATTGCAACCAGAAACTCCGGCTCATCAATATCAATAAAAACCGGAAGGATGCGTTCACAGAATTCCGTCAACACAACAAAATCGTGATGACCATCAAAAAAGAAACCCATCGCCAGATCATATAAAAGCTCTGCTTCCTCAGGAGTTATCTCATCAGAACAATTATCCCACAGTTCTGCCATGAGTTCCTCATTTTCAGCATATACTTCACGCATTACATAAGAGCGCTCAGAAAGAAGCTGAATCCAGTCGAATGGATCCTGCAGAGTAAAAAGCTGATCTTCATAATTTTTAAGCTTTAAAGAGTTTTCAGTGTAAAGCTTCCTGAATTTCTCTGCAAGTTTTCTTTCTAACATCTGTACCCCTCATATACATTCAAGAAAAAATAATTGCAAAATATCAGATAGATTAATAATACCATATTTAGTAAATATGTGCTATGGTGAGCATCATCAATTGCAGAATTTATTAGTATTTGCTAAAATTTTAGTACATTAATATTTAAGGAGGTTCCTATGAGCAAAAAGCGAAATTTCGTATTTTTAGGCTTATTCGCAGTCCTTATGGGAGGAGGAGCCGCAGCTGCCTCAATATTTTATAACATGGCAGTCGTACCTAAAAAGAAAACCCAAGAGGAAATTGATTCCTCACCTGTTGATAGCGAGGCTATAAAATGGCTCAGATCACTTCCATCAAGAGAAGATGTGTATATAAATTCAATTGACGGTTTGAAGCTTCACGCCCATCTTATTAAAGCCGATACAGACAGTCATAAGTATGCAATATGTATTCATGGAATTAACAGTGACGGAGAATTTATGTCAATGTATGCAAAGCATTATCATGACATGGGTATCAATGTACTGTTGCCTGATAACAGAGGCTACGGCTTAAGTGAAGGTGATTACACAGGTTATGGTTACTTTGACCGCCTGGACATAATGGAATGGATTTACTACATTACTCACATGGACAAGGATGCTCACATTCTTATCCATGGAACAAGTATGGGTGCCGCAATCACCCTCATGACTACCGGTGAAAAGCTTCCTGATAATGTAGTTTTTGCAGTAGCAGACAGCAGTTATACTACTTTGTCAGAAGAATTTGCAGCAGTATATAAATCATTTAATGCTTTTATTCCTGTATCTGTTGCGCTCTTTATCCTGCGGTTTCTGATTTTGATAAGATGTGGTTATGACATAAATAAGATAGATGTTCTGAAAGCAGTTTCAAAATCAAAAACACCTACCCTGTTTATACATGGAGATGAGGATAAGCTGATAGATCCTCAGATGTGTTCACGACTTTATGAAAAATGCACCGCTCCCAAGCAGTATTGTCTGATTCTTGGTGCAGACCATGTGGCAGGTGCATACGTTGATCCCGATAAATATTGGAATAAGGTTGATTCATTAATGGAAAAGACCGGGTATTAAAAATAGTGTAGCTGTTTTATATTAACTCGACTATCAAATAATATAGTGGGGAAATATAAAAACAGCTACACTATTCTTTTTTAACCATCATATTCATTAAGTTTTACAACAAAGATTCCATCAATTATTCCTGTGCAGCCATCAGCCGGATACGAGGGCATGTTCTTAAATTCATCGGTAGCCATCAGTTTTTCTTTCTTTTCCATGGTTACATCACCTGTATCTATTCCAAGGAAAATCTGAATAAATCTGTCTCTGTTAGACGGAAGGAATAAGAGATCTTCAAGCGTTGCACCTTCAAAATCAACCAGTTCCTTACCATTCATATTGTGGCTGGCAATCGGAAGTGGATCAGGATAAAATCCACCAAGTATAGCCATTGGCTCACCATATTTATATCCTTCAGTTTCCTCAAGCTTAGTAATTATTCTGTTGTAGTACTGCATAACACGATTCTGAGCTACATAGCTTCTGTAATATGCATTATTTACAACTCTGGCACTTGCATATCCCTCAAATAGGAGAGTAATAAAAATCAGCGAGGAAATCAAAACAGCAATTTTCTTTCCTGCGCCTTCCTTTTTTGTTACAAGTCTCTCCATGACAGCTATAAGGAAAAAATAAAATACGCTGTAGGAATATATCATAACTGTTGAAGCATGAGACAGCTGTGGCGCCATTACATACACAAGTCCCAATGCCAATGGAAGTATCAATAATAATATAACTGACAGTATTCCTCTTAAAAGCTCTGAAAATACCTTTTTCCAAGCAAATAAAAGAATGACGGAAACAATAAGAAGCAGACAAAGAGCTCTGTTAAACAGAGTAGGTGCCCCCTTCATAAAGCTTTCCGGGGCAGTAACAAAATATTGCATAACTCTGTGATATGCCCTTAATACAGAAAGTAATATATCCTGTAGTGAGCTATGACCTATATCACTAAGTCCTTTATAATCGCTTAAGTCAACGAATCTCAGACTTATAAGATATCCTGCCATGGCAATAATAAGTCCAATAAGGCTTCTAAGTCCCTTTTTTATTACCAGTACAATATTCATTCCGTCCATCAGCATAAGAAGATATGCCAGTACGAACAGCGATGCTGATAATCCAAAATATGCCTGGTAGCATGCCATACTTAAAAACTGTAATAATGCTCCCAATATGAAGCCGAATTTGTACTTGATAGTGATGTGGACATTTATTACACTGGCAAGAATTGCAAGTGCAAAGGTAGGAGCAAGATACATATAGTACATATTGCTTGCCGTACTTGGCAGAGTAATCATCATTAAGCCGATAAGCATCGCCCCTGTTATACTGTTTACCCTAAGAATCGTAGATATTACACATGCTGATAAGGCAATAAAGATTATCGCCATTATTCCATTAAAAGCAGGACTTGACCAGGGAGAAAAAAGATCATGAACAGGTTCCTGAAACCACCTTCCAAGGACCTTACCTCCTCCGACTCCCGGTACACAGACAAGGTCGTCAAGGTTTGTAATTTTATTTGAAATCATGAAAAAATGTACCAAAAGTCCTGTTATCAAACTCGTAAAAAAACAGAATCTAAGAGTTTTGGGAATTCTACCCCATATTCTATTAATATAATCAGGCATTTGGCTCGTTTTCTCCATCAGACGCTCCTTTAGTATATTAAAATCGAATTCAATTATAGCAGAAAATGTGGTAGTATGAACAGAATGATATTATGTATAGAGGACTTATAAATGAAGAAATTTCAAAACTTTCCGCTTTATTTTTTTCTTGTAAATCTGATAACACTTTTAATTTTTCTTACACTTTTCAATTTTAAATATCCTATCAGATATACAAATATGGGTGGTGATAATATATGGCAATCAGCATCAACCGTCAAATATGTAAATATCTGGCTCGAAGAAGGTGCAGCCAAAATGCATTTCACTGCCTGTGAGAATTATCGCTCTATAGAATTTCAGAGCTTTAATGACAGGGTACCCTTCATAAGCTATCCCAGCGGACATATTGTACTTGTCTGGTTATGTGCTAAGCTTGCGGGAAAGAGCATGATCAATATCTCATTTGTTAAACACCTGCAAACGGTTCTTTTTGCCATTGAGTCACTGCTTTTTTCAAGCTTTATATTCATACTTCTTTGGAAACACAAAATCGGCAGTCTGCTTTCTGATGCCATAATATCAGTATCCACAGTCGTTCTATGGATGCTTCTTCCTGTAAATGCATGGTATCTTCCAAACGTTTTCTTTACAGATCAGAGTGTCATATTCTATGTAATGATCTTTTTGCTATTGGAGCTTCTTCTTTATACTCCGCAGCTAAAGAATCATAAATTTGCAACTATTGTTCTGCACATACTCCACTTTGTTACTATCTACGCAGGAATACTTACAGATTATTACTTCTGGATTCTGGCGTTCTTTGTATTCCTTATGCGTATCATAGGTGCAGCACTTAATAAAAATGAAATCAAAACTATTATTTCAACAGGTCTTTCTTATGCAGTACCGGTAGTCGTTGCTATTTTGACCTTTTTCGTCCAGCTACAGTTTGTAGACGGTTGGCTTGATACTCTTATATACAAATTGAAATTCAGAACAGGTGGAGATGACAGTTTTTCTGCCATAGTAGCAAGACTTATTGAAAATTACACCTCTGCATTTACTCAGGAGCAGAGAAGTTTTATGTTTTATTTAAGTCTTTTCCAGGTTGTTTCACTGATAATTGCATTTCTTACCTTAAAGAAAGGTTCAAGATTAAGAACTATATTTACAAATACTGATATTTCACTGATTGTGGCAGCCTATATCTCGGTAGCATTTCAGATAATCCTGCTTAAAAATCATTCAGCTGTGCATGAGTTTTCAATGATGAAAGCCGGATGGTGCGTAGCTATGACCGCTCCTATAGCAGCAATTAGTTATGTCAGGGCAATTAATATGGGCCATGAATCAAACGGTAGTACCTATTTCCTTGGTCACAAAATTGCTCCATTGATCCCGGCATTTGGAATCAGCTTCTTTATAATAATACTTATAACAGGTGTTCCTACTTCAACTTCAAAATATATAGCATCAAGAGATGGTGAAGCCGATTATACCTTGGATGAATTTTTATATAGAAATACTGACTACAATGATGTATGTTTTTCATTTACTAACGAAGTTCATTATGAGCCTCCAATGGACCTTACCATTTCACACGAAAGAGTGTATCTTATAAGTACAATAGATGAAGTAAACACCAGATTCCCGGATTTGTCAGATGAGGCCGTTAAACTTCTTCTGGTGGATGAAAACGCAATGGATCAGAATCCTGAGCTGAAAGAAACAGCTATGGAGATAATAAAAAGATCAAAAATCAGAGCAATGGATAAAGGATATATCCTTTATGAGCTTCCTGAAGATTTATGAACATACCGGTCATTTTTATGATAATCTTATGAATTAAGGAGCCTGGTACCGTCCATGAACGAAGTGAGTGGGTAACGGTACTGACATCCGACTGGACTTTATAAGATAATAAACTGTCGTTATTAGAGGAGATATTTGATATGTCTAAGAAAATCGTATTAACAGGCGGAGGTACAGCAGGTCATGTTACACCGAATATGGCGCTGATTCCTGAACTTAAAAAGCTTGGATATGAAATCAACTATATAGGATCCCACGAAGGAATTGAGAAGAAGCTGATAGCAGATTTTCATATACCTTATTATTCAATTTCAACAGGAAAACTAAGAAGATATTTTGATCCCAAAAACTTCACCGATCCTTTCCGTGTAATAAAGGGCTTTGTTGAAGCCAGGCAGATTCTTAAGAAAATTAAGCCTGACGTTGTCTTTTCAAAGGGAGGATTTGTTTCAGTTCCTGTCATACGTGCAGCCGCTACACTGGGTATTCCCTGTGTTCTCCACGAATCAGATATGACTCCCGGCCTTGCGAACAAGCTTAGTTTTTCCTCAGCAAAGACTATATGCTGCAACTTCCCTGAAACATTGGATCTTCTTCCTGCAGACAAGGCTGTACTTACGGGTACTCCAATCCGAAAAGAACTTCTTCAGGGTTCAAAGGAGGCAGGTAAAAAGCTCTGCGGATTTACTGATGATAAACCGGTGATCATGGTAACAGGTGGCAGTCTCGGTGCCCAGAGTATAAATGAAACCATAAGATATGCACTTCCAAGACTTCTACCTACTTTCAACATAGTTCATTTATGTGGAAAAGAGAAGATGGATAACCTTAAACTAAACATGGAAGGTTACAAACAGTTTGAATATGTAAAAAATGAGATGAAAGATATTTTCGCCATGTCTGATGTTGTTGTTTCAAGAGCCGGTGCGAATGCCATATGTGAACTGGCAGCTCTTAGAAAGCCCAACGTACTTATTCCCTTATCTGCAAAAAGCAGCAGAGGAGATCAGATAATAAATGCGAAATCCTTCGAGCAGCAGGGCTTTTCAGTTGTCATTGATAATGAAGAACTTGATGAAGATATTCTGGTGGAAAGCATTTTTGATGTTTATGAAAACAGAGATAAATTCATACAGAAGATGCATGACAGTAACCAGTCCGGTGCTACTGAAACAATCATTAAAATCATAGAAGAAGCTGCTTCAAAATAATAGATGCTAAAAGACCTCAGTTATCTGAAATCAGAAAACTGAGGTCTTTAAATTTATATTGATCAAATATTAAGCAGATTACTGTAAACAGCAAGTGCGCCATCTGTTTCGTGTGCAAGAACTTTCTTTGCAAGTACCTTACCAAGCTGAACGCCTTCCTGATCAAAGCTGTTGAGATTCCATATGAATCCCTGGAACATTACCTTATTCTCGAAGTGGGAGAGGAGTGCACCAAGTGACTTGGGATTAAGCTCATCACCTATAATTATGCTTGAAGGACGACCACCCTTAAAGTTCTTGTTAAGGTTCTCATCCTTTTTACCACATGCAAAGGCAACTATCTGAGCTGCAACATTTGCACAGAGCTTCTGCTGGCTTGTGCTTCCCTGAATATCAACATCATTCTGTAACTGGCTGTTCTTAAAGCCAATGAACTGCATCGGGATAACATCTGTACCCTGATGAAGAAGCTGATAGAATGAATGCTGTCCGTTTGTTCCGGGTTCACCAAAGATTACAGGGCCTGTCACATAATCAATGGGTTCACCAAATCTATTTACGCTCTTACCATTTGATTCCATATCAAGCTGCTGAAGATGAGCAGGAAAACGGCTAAGTCCCTGTGAGTAGGGGAGTACTGCTGTAGAAGGATAGCCGAGAATATTTCTCTCATAAAAACCGATGAGAGCATCTAACATAGCAGGATTCTGCATCATATCCTTGTTTGCAGCAAGTTTATCTTCTTCTGCAGCACCATCAAGGAATTCTGCAAATACTTCAGGACCAAATGCAAGTGAAAGCACTGCTCCACCTACACCTGAAGTTGAAGAATATCTTCCACCGATATAATCATCCATATAGAATGCTTCTATAAAATCATCGCTCTTAGCAAGAGGTGATGTTTCAGAAGTAACAGCAATCATGTGCTTAGCAGGATTAAGTCCGGCCTTTTTAAGCGCATCCATAACAAAGGACTGATTTGTCAAAGTCTCAAGTGTAGTACCTGACTTTGATACAAGGATAAAGATAGAATGTGCAACATCTACTGAACTAAGTACTGCAGATGCATCATCAGGGTCTACGTTGCTAATGAACTTTGCTTCCATCTTGAAGTTTCCGGTTCTGTGAGCCCAGTTCTCAAGTGCAAGATACATTGCTCTGGGGCCAAGATCTGAACCACCAATACCAATCTGAACTACAGTTGTGAATTTCTCACCCTTCTCATTTGCTATTTCACCTGAGTGAACCTTATCTGCAAAATCTGCAATTCTTTTCTGCTCTTTTACATAGAATTCACGTTTATTAACACCATCAGCTACTACATCATTTCCAAGCTGGCCTCTGGTCAACTGGTGAAGAACCAGTCTCTTCTCGCCTGTATTAATAACTTCGCCGTTATAAAGAGCTTCAAATTTCTCTGAAAGCTGAGCTTCCTTGGCAAGCTTATCAAGTGCTGAAAGGATATCGTCATCAATTTCTTTAGCAGCATAATTATAATTAAGTCCTGCTGCCATTTTTACTGAGTATTTCTTTACTCTCTCTGCTCCTGACTCACCGGTCATAGCTGAAACAAGATCAATGTGTTTAACATTTCCCAATTCCTTGTAGGAATCAAGTGTATCAAGGTTTTTCCAATTAACCATTTGTAGAATCCTCCTGTCTTTGATTCTTTCCACTTTCGCGTTCAAGTTTAACAAAACATGAATGATGTCGCAACAATTAACTAATTAAATATTGATTAATTTAAATTATATTAATCTTGATAAAACTATTATATAGGCATAAAATGCTATCTTGAAATATTTTTTATAAGAAAAATTAATTTGGAGAAATGGAAATGGATACTTTAGAAATTCTAAGAAATCTTGCAATTATTATCATAACTGCCAAAGCTTTCGGTCTTATAGCAAGAAAGCTAAAAGCTCCTCAGGTTGCAGGAGAGATCATTGCGGGTCTTCTTATTGGCCCCACACTTTTGAATGTAGTTTCCACAGATGACTTTCTGGCAGGCATGGCAGAAATAGGCGTAATTCTTTTAATGTTCAGTGCAGGCCTTGAGACAGATATTGATAACCTGAAGAAATCAGGAATCAAAGCTACAATTCTTGCCTGTGCAGGTGTTTCAGTACCTCTTATTCTTGGAACTATACTTTTTATGTGCTTCTACGGATTTCAGGCTCCGGGATCCACAGGATTCATGCAGGCACTTTTCATAGGAACCATACTCACAGCAACATCAGTAAGTATTACTGTTCAGGCGCTTAAAGAGCTTGGCAAAATATCCACTGATGTAGGCACAACAATAATGAGTGCGGCAATCATCGATGACGTTATAGGTATCGTTGTTCTGACAGCTGTACTTGGTTTAAAAGATCCTAATGCCAATTTGGGAGCGGTATGTATAAAAACTGTTTTATTCTTTGCTCTTTCACTTGTCCTGGGAATAGTTATTTTCAAAATCATGCAGAAACTTGATGAGAGATGGCCTCACACAAGAAGAATTCCGATCATAGGAATGACTCTTGCCTTTATACTTGCTTATGTCGCAGATAAGTATTTTGGAGTAGCTGATATTACCGGCGCATACGTTGCAGGAATAATTTTGAGTTCTCTTGATGATTCAGAATATATAGACAGAAAGATGGATATCAATTCATATATGATATTTGGTCCTGTATTTTTTGCCAGTGTTGGGCTTCAGACAAATCTACGAACAGTAGATCTGACAATTCTTGCATTTTCAATTGCTTTTGTAATTGTTGGTCTTTTAGGAAAAGTTGTAGGATGTGGTCTTGTGGCTAAGATTCTTGGTTATACACCATCTGATTCACTTAAGATTGGTGTCGGAATGATGACAAGAGGAGAAGTTGCTCTTATTGTTGCTCAAAGAGGTCTAAAGGCTGAGATTATTGATAGCAGATATTTTACGGCAGTAATACTTTTGATCGTGATTAGTTCAGTACTTACACCTATCATTCTTAAGGCAATATATGCCGCCGATGAGAAATCTATGTGAATTTCAGGCTAATGCCAGATACGCTTTCATCTAAAGATTAAAGCTGCACTAGTCCGGTACGGCTTCTGTTTTTCTGAGAGAAAATCAGAATTTATATTTACTATAAATCCCCTCATTACAGGAAAACCCGGTAATGAGGGGATTCTTATACACCAAAAATGAGATTTGAAATACCTTTATTCAATTCCCTTTATAAAGCTTTCTGTAAGAGCAGCACAGTCCCTGGCAGCTTTTTTCTCAAATTCAGGATAATCCATGATATCACTTCCGTCAGCTTTATCAGAGATAGCCCTTAAAATTACGAATGGAATATTATTGAGTGCGCATGCCTGAGCAATACCACAACCTTCCATTTCGCAGCAAAGTCCGCCAAACTCGTTCTTGATACTATCTTTTACAACGTTATCAGATATAAACTGATCTCCTGAGCATATTCTGCCATCCCAGAGCTTTCCTGTAATATTTGCATCTTTTGCAGCCTTTTTAATATTATCTATCATCCATTTATCGGCTGTAAATTCGAGCCTTCCCGTCTGAGGGATTTCACCCTTTTTATAACCAAATATAGTAGCATCAACATCATGATAAACAGCATCAGTTGATACTACGAAATCTCCAATGTCAATTTTTGCATCAAGTGAACCTGCTGCACCGGTATTGATGATGTGAGTAACCTTGAAATCATCTACAAGAATCTGTACACAAAGAGCAGCATTTACCTTACAGATTCCGCTCTTAACCACAACAACATCTATCTTTCCAATCTTGCCCTCGTTAAATTCCATATTTGCCTTGGTAAGTGTTCTGGAAAGAGACATTTCATTTTTAAGGCTTTCCACTTCAATTTCCATTGCACCTATTATTCCGATTTTATAACTCATATTATACTCACTTTCACTAAATTTTTATTTAAGATTACTTTATCAAATCCTGGAAAAATAACAAGTTATAGCATATCTCGTCAAGTGCTCATCTCAAATAAAGAGTGCAAAACGTTTGCTTTGCACTCTTTAATACTATTATTTGAAATATCTGTCCAGAAGTCCCTTGAATGCTTTTCCGTGTCTTGCCTCGTCTCTTGCCATTTCATGAACCGTATCATGAATAGCATCAAGATCAAGAGCTTTAGCTCTTTTAGCCAGATCAGTTTTTCCTGCTGTAGCACCATTCTCAGCATCTACACGCATTTCAAGATTCTTCTTTGTTGAATCTGTAAGTACCTCTCCTAAGAGTTCTGCGAACTTTGATGCATGATCTGCCTCTTCAAAAGCAGCCTTTGTATAATAGTCACCAATTTCGGGATAACCCTCTCTATACGCCTGACGGCTCATAGCCAGATACATACCAACTTCTGAACACTCAGCATTGAAATTGGAACGGAGGTCTTCAATAATATCATCCGGAGCCCCCTTTGCAACTCCAACAACGTGTTCAGCTGCCCATGTCAAATCTCCATCCTGCTTACTGAATTTTTCTGCAGGTGCATGACAAATCGGACATTCCTTTGGTGGCTCGTCACCTTCATGTACATATCCACAAACAGCACATACCCATTTCATAGCCTAATATCTCCTTTCTTAACTTATGCCCAAAAAAATATAGTAATAACTATTAAATAGTATAGCAAATTATTTATATACATTTTATCGTTTATAGAATTTTAATAATTACGCGAAGATATTATTGTTATTTAATAATGTAGTTACTGTTTTTGCGTTATACTATAAATGGTTATTTATGTTGTTCTCACTTAAAGAAAATGGAGAAGGACTATGTCATTATTAGAGGAAAGAATTAAAAGTGTTTATGCCAATCTTACAAGAGAAGAAAAAAAGGCAGCTGATTATTGTTTAAAAAATGATTCAAGTATTTATAATAACACTGTAGCAGAATTAGCCGAAGCTTCCGGTACTACTCAGGCGACCTGGAGCAGATTTTCAAAATCACTTGGGTATTCCGGCCTAAAGGGATTAAAAAGAGAAATTTTTTCTGATGCCAAGAAAGCGGAAAAGGCATCACCACATATAGAATTCAAGGATATCAATCAATATACTTCCATGCAGGCTATAGCTGACAATATATGTGCTACCAGTTCCCAGGCAATTCAGACAACCTATAGACTCTTTGATACTCAATCATTTGAGGGTGCTGTTAATGCTATTGTAGCTGCCAGAATGATCCGCATATTTGGTGTTGGTAGCAGCTCTCTTGCAGCATATGATCTTTTCACCAAATTCCAAAGACTTTCTTATAATGTGACATACAATGAGGACTTCCATAATAGCCTGATGAATGCTGCTCAGCTTCAGTCAGATGATGTAGCCATTTTCCTTTGCGATTCAGGCAGAACAGAAGAAATCATGCAAATTCTTAAAATTGCAAATGAGAAAAATTCAGAGACAATAGCAATTACAAAACTCGGTAACAGTCCACTGGCACAGGGCTGCAACCACGTACTTTTTACGACTTCTCCCGAGATTGACAAGAAGAGTGGTGTAACAAGCTCAAGATTTGCACAGCTGTTCCTTGTTGATACTTTGTATACAGCAGTAGCTAATAAAGATTTTACAAATATAAGACAACATCTTCAGGATTCCTATGATTTGTTCCACGAAATGGGTTCCTACTAAGAAGTTTATAACTGTATAAATTGTTCTTTTTGCAAAACGGAGGAATGAGTCGTATCGGGCGATACGGCGATTGATGATAACGCAGCAGAGGACAATTCAGGTAAGTGATAAAGTCGACTTATTTGACGACATTAGCACTAGTTCCTATAAATTCAGAATTCTAAAAAACTGTAAGACTCCTTAATTGAAATAAGAATTCTTACAGTTTTTTCTTTTTTATTCTTTTCTTAAATATTCTTCCACACGGTGTTGAATTAAAGTTGAGGCTCTCTCTGCTGTTATTTCTTCATTATAAAAATGATTTGCAACTTCACTTATTATTCCAATAAGCTCAGTATCCTGATGCCTTAGCTTATTTATTTTGATTATAAATGACTTTAACTCCGTTGCCTCTTTCTTGTTAAGAGACTTTATAGAGTAAATCCTGTCGCCGATTGTTGTTTTACTTTTTGTTATTATCTTATGTCCATTTTCATCAATATAGTATTTTTCATGGCAGGAAGCATCCATCATTATATCAAGTGCCTTCTCATTAACCGGGAATCCCCAGTCAATACTGTATTGATATTCATCCAGCAGGAAATATCTGATAAACTCCCATGCGATTTCTTTATTTTTGCTTGAACTACTGATAGCAAACATCATCCAGGGATTAATATAGGATGATCCACCATCGATAGAAGGATATCCATTAAATACTATATCTTCTCCAAAATATCCGTCTTTTATTATTTTATAATCCTCAAATGAAGTTATGAAATAGGGGAGTAGTAGTGCATTTTCATTTCTATAACTATCCTGACCAATTCGTGGTCCTTTATTATCTTCAAGTTTCTTAATCTCTCTTAGGTAGATCAGAAGATTTACAAATTTGTAGTTTTCAAAATCACAGGTATTATTTTCAAAATCTATGAAATCAAATCCGGATGTAGTATAAAAATCATCAATGCCTTCAAAATGTACATCTCCAAGCATATACTGAATTTTTATATTATGCTTGTTACATAAATTCCGATAATTCTGCAGACTTACACTTGTTCCATCCAGATGATTTTTTGACACTGCACAGGTATCAACTGAAAAGAATGGAATTATCATATAGGTTTTTCCATTCCTTTTCTGAAGTTCAGTTATATTGTCAAGATAGTCATTTTTCTGTATTTCAGTATCTTTTTTCAGATATGAATCGAGAGGCTCCAAAAATCCTCTTGATATATACGAATCTATAGATGAATAGGAACTTAAAACCAGAATATCCGGTGCATTTCCTGATTCAATATCCTCATTCATCGATTTATAAACTGAATAATAGCTTGAATACCCTCCCTCAGAGTATTCTTTGACCTTTATCATGTATTTATCATTATTCTGATTAAAATCTATGATTCTCTTTTTTATGTTTTCATCTGTAAAGGCTGTTCCAATAGTAATTACAGTTTTATCATCAGTATTTTTTTCTTTTTTTGTCATGGAATAAATCTTGCCGGTATCTTCGTTATAGGAAGCAATAATCCTAAAATTTCCTGGCGATATTTCATTAAACATGACCGTATTATCTATATAAAAACCGGAATCTATAAAACTACAAATTTTATCAACACTTTTATCTCCAAAATTAAATCCGTAAACACATTCATTATCCACATAATAGAAATCATAGGAGATACCTGTAAAAAGGTATGACGATGTATATACTCCATCAGGAGCATCCTTTTTATTTTTGAGCGTCATCTTTTTTACATCAAATTCATATATTACATAATTCCACTCACTATCAGTTTCAAAGACAAAAACTTTTCCATCCTGTCCTGTAATCAGAATTCGATCGTTATGAACATTACCTTTATCCTCAATTTCTAGAAATTTTCCCTTTCCAGTATTTTCATCATAGAATGAGAATCCGGTTTTTGTGTAAATCAATATCCCTTTATTTTTTAAATATGCTATATTTCTGGAATTTGCATTTTTATCCGAATCCAATAAAAATGTTTTCCACAATTCATCTCCGGAAGATGAATATTTAACAAGCCTCCTGGTTCCGGTCTTTGATAAAGAGTTATCGCTTCCAGTTTCCTGTACTGCAGATTTTTCCGGATAAAAAGTTCGGATAACATAAAAGCATCCATCACTGCCCATTATAACTTTCTCAAAATCATAATTTCCTGATCCAATAAAAGTTTCTTTTGGCTTGGTATCATCATTTTTAAGACTTAAAAAACTGTAATTTGTATGACCTTCACTGCTTGTTTTTTTCAGACCATATATACCGTCTTTATTGCTTTCTACGCAGGTATACTCAGAATTTGATGACATATTAAAACTTATATCATTGAATTCATAAACATATTCATATGCATTATTGTCACCATTTTCTGCTTTGTCATAAGTGTTAAGTATACTATTTTCATAACTGCCACATGAACAGACAAATAGCATACTGCTTACAGCTAAAGCAATGGTTGCAAATTTACTAAAGCCTTTTATCATCTTATTTTTCCAAATTTATTACTGGTTGAAAGTTAATAGCATGATAAATTAGAAGCATGGAAATAGCAATTAAAAATAGACTCTAAATAAAAAAATAAAGAAAATCTTAAGAATTAGAGGATGACTTTTGACCTTTTCGAGTTTGCATCATATAATTGATACATGTCGTTTAATTCATTTTCTTTTATTTTAATATATTTACCGCTTGTACTCATAGTTTGGTACGGGCTCAATAAAATCGAAAAGTGGAAGCTGGCTGATATTTTTCTTATAGCAGCTTCTTTGATTTTGTACGGATTTTTTTCAGTAAATTTCGTAATTATACTTCTGGCCTCAAGTCTGGTAAATTATCTTTTATCTAAAAAGATAGAAAATAAACCGGTTCTTATATCCAGTATTTGTCTCAATCTTTTACTGTTAGGTTATTTTAAATATTCTAACTTCTTTATTTCGAATATCAACTCAGTATTAAATAAAGACTTTTCAGAACTCAATATAATTCTCCCTGTAGGAATAAGTTTTTATACTTTTTCACAAATTGCATTTCTAATAGATCAGTACAGAGAGAAGAATAATACACTAAATGTTGAAGAAAGACTTGGAAATGTAAGTTTTTCAGAATATTTTCTTTATATAACTTACTTTCCAAAAATAGTACAGGGACCAATAGCCCTTCCTTACGAAATTATTTCTCAGTTCAGAGATAGAACAAGAAGAATTGCTAATCCTGCCAATTTCAGAATAGGAGTGGAGCTCTTTATTATCGGTCTTTCAAAGAAGGTTTTACTTGGTGATAACCTTTCTAAAATTGTGGATTATGGCTTTAGGTACACTTATTATATGGATACAATCACAGGACTTCTTGTGCTTTTATCCTACACTTTTCAATTATATTTTGATTTTTCAGGTTATTGTGACATGGCAGAGGGCGTCAGTATTATGTTAGGCATAGAGCTGCCCCAAAATTTCGATTCTCCCTATAAAGCTATAAGTGTACGTAATCTGTGGCAAAGATGGCACATGACTCTTACAAGATTTTTCGTAAGATATGTATATATTCCTCTTGGCGGTTCACGAAAGGGAAATCTCAGAACCGCATTGAATGTCCTTATTATTTTCATTTTAAGCGGTTTCTGGCATGGAGCAGGTTGGACATATATCTGCTGGGGATTATTAATGGGACTGATGGTTGTTTGGGATGACCTTGGAATCATAGCAGTAACCGGAGATATTAAAAAGCATTATCTTCTTAGAAATAAGCCCTTATTTGTTATTCCAAAATGGCTTGGAAATATATTTACATTTATTGTATTTCAGATTTCTCTCGTATTTTTCAGATCACAGGACCTTAAATATGCTATTCAGTTTTTTAAACAACTTTTTATATTTACATGGCCCGGATTTATGTATAAAACCTCTGAAATGCTTGATATTTCAGAAAACTATCTCATAATAACCGCAACTAATCTGTTTGCAAAGCAATATACAAGCATCATATATGTAATCAGCTGGCTTATTTTGTTAGTTATTTCAGCAATAGTAATACTTAATAAAAATGCCAGAAAAATTGCATATAAAGGTATTCCTTCTAAAAAGTACACTGCATTTTTGATTATATTATTCGTATGGTCATTTATATCATTGTCTCAGGTAAGTACCTTTATTTATTTTCAGTTTTAAAACTTATTAGTTAAAACAGGTGAATTTTCTTGAATACCATAAAGAACGATATTAAATTTTTAAAAAGATTTTGCTTGATCACACTGCTGATCATCATACTGATTGGATTTATTGTATTCCTTATAGATCCTTTCTTTCATTACCATAAACCCTGGTTTGGTTTAAAAGCGGTACTGAATGATAAGGAATATCAGTGTATCGGGACTCTTAGACATTTTGATTATGATGCAATCATAGTTGGTTCATCAGTAGCAGAAAATAATGATAATGGATGGTATGATGAAGCTTTTAATTGCAAATCCATTAAGGCAATTAGATCCTATGGCGCTACAGCTGACCTATGTTATTTGCTGGATGAAGCATTTTCATCAGGTAATGATATTAAAAAGGTTTTTTACAATATTGATCCTTCATCACTAAATGCCAGCACAGAACCTACTTATGAATCCACAGGATGCCCGATGTATCTTTATGATCATAATCCTTTCAATGATATTCAGTATCTTTTTAATAAAGGCGTTTTATTTGAAAAGATTCCATATATGATAGTAAATTCTTATATTGTAGATTACGATGAGAATCTTTCATACAATTGGGCAAAATGGAAAAGCTTTAACAAAGAAACTTCTCTCGGACTATATTTCAGACCAAATGATGTTAAACCCATGATGGAAGAGTCCGTATATGATGAAGAGTTGCAGGGAAATATTGAGCTTCTTACAAACGAAGTACGTAACCATCCTGATACTGAGTTTTATTTCTTTTATCCTGCTTATTCAATGCTTTGGTGGGATGGAATATATAGAACAGGAGAGAGGGATGCATTCATTCATTGTGAAAAGGAAATGACAAAAGCTCTGCTCCAGTTTGATAATGTTAAACTCTATTGTTTTCAGAATGAACCTGATGTTATAACTAATCTTGATAACTATATGGATTCAATCCATTTTTCACCTGAAATCAATAGGCTTATGCTTGATCAGATGATTAATGATGAATATCTATTAACATTAGATAACTATGAAGAATCTCTTGATGATATGAAAAACTTCTCAGATAAGATTGTAAATGAACTGATCAAGCCTTATGAAAATAATAATATGATAAATTACGAGCAAATATACGAATAGAAAGTAAGCGCTTTTTACTCCCCCGTAGTTACGGGGGTCTCTTTTTGCCATAAAATAGATCTTGTAAGATAGAGCTACACTTCAGCTATGCTATACTGCTACACCATGATGATACATTATGTGTAGTAAACGTCTCACATTTCTTCCAGTCACTGTGTAGTAAACGTATCACATTTACAAGGGGGATTCGCATGACAAAGAAAAAACTGAGTAACGAACAATGGCTTTGCCTGATCCAGGACTGCCGTAGTAGTGGCTTGACTGACAGAGCATGGTGTACCCTGCATGACATTCATCCTACATCTTTCTATAGAGCAATTAGACGGCT